>CAOKUK010000061.1 GCA_948472595.1 uncultured Eubacterium sp. | reverse complement strand
AGATAGGCGCCTGCACCATGAAATCTACCTCAGTGATGCGAGGAAAGTCGCTCCTGAAAGGTTGAAGACTGTAATAAGGCATCCCATAAGATGAGGCTGTTCCATAAGATTTTTCTGTGCTTTGTGGTGATATTTGGCATTTCATTTCAGGCGGCCGGATATCTGCTTTTAAACTATGCGTATGAGAGCGCCATGGAGCAGGAGAAGAAGATTGCATTTCAGGACTTTCGCTATAACCGCTATATCCTGCAGTCGGTTCTTTATATGGATGGGGATTTCTTTGCGGAGGGGGAGGAGGGCCTTACGGAGATGTTAGGGCGCTTTACGGTTCCGGTGCGTTTGCGCGAGATAGATGGGAAATACGATATTTCCAATATGGCCATGTCCCCAGAGGGGCTTTTCCCGGACAAGGGGGAAGGAAGCGGCGGGGCGTCCTTTCAGGTTTATGAGGGGGAGGAGGGGAGCTATATTTTTGTGCGTGATTATGTGAGGCAGGGTGGGAAGGAGCTGTACCTGGTTACGCAGACGGACATCAGCGCTGCCGTCATGCGGCAGAAAAGCATGATTTCTTATTTTCAGAGGATTTACCTGATGATACTCTGTGTCAGCTTCCCCATAATTTTCCTGCTGACGAAGGTGCTTACGGCGACCTTGCAGAAAGTGCGGGAAGCGGCTGGGAGGATTGCCCAGGGCAGCTATTCCCAGAGAATCCATGCCAAAGGGAAGGATGAAATCAGTGAATTGGCTGCGGATTTTAACCGAATGGCGGAGCAGGTGGAGGAAAAGATTGCAAAATTGTCGGATATGGCTAGGCAGAAAGAAGATTTTGCGGCAAATTTTGCCCATGAGCTGAAGACGCCGCTGACTTCTGTGATTGGCTATGCGGACATGCTCTACCAGCATGACCTTCCCCGGGAAGAGGTGCGGAGCGCAGCCGGCTATATCTGGAATGAGGGCATGCGGCTCAATGCCCTGTCCCTGAAAATGATGGATTTGTTTGTGCTGGAGCGGCAGGGGTTCCTGTTGGAAGAAATGGAGGCAGGGGAAATATTTGAGAACCTGCGGCAGGGCATGGAGCCTGTATGCAGGGAGCAGGGCGTGGAGTTTGTGATGGAAGTGGAAGAGGGGAGCCTTTGGGTAGATTTTGACCTCTTTAAGACCATGCTGCTGAATTTGGCGGATAACTCCGTTAAAGCAGGGTGCAAAAGGCTTTGGGTGGGCGGAAGGCCCATGGGGGGAGGATATCGGATTGAGGTAAGGGACAATGGGAAGGGGATTCCGCCAGAAGAGCTGGGGCGGGTCACAGAAGCGTTCTATATGGTGGATAAGTCCCGTTCCAGGAAGCAGCATGGCGCAGGGCTTGGCTTGGCGCTAGTGGCCAAAATTGTGGAGGTGCATGGCGCTAAGATGGAGATAGAAAGCGATGGCGAGACAGGGACGGCAGTGATCCTCAGCTTTGGAGAGAGAAAGGCGGAGGCAGAAGGCGATGGGAAGCAGGGAAGGCCATGAAAAGAAAGAGACCTTATGTATATACTGTTCTTACAGTGGTTTTTGCGCTCCTGTTCTCTCTCGGGAGTATGGCGGGCATGGCGATGCTCCTGAAGGAGAGGGAGGGGCGGATTTTGGCAGAAGAGGGGGAGGTTCGGGAGGATGTGCCTGTACGCGAATGGCAGGGGAACGGAAATGTCCTTACGATGGAGCAGATTGAGGAGGCCGTTGGCTGCTGGGAAAACCGCATGGCAATGAAGGTTCATGAGCCTGTCAAAGGGCAGATTTCTATGGAAGAAGCGATACAGGAGGGAGAGGCTTGGCTGGAAGAAATGGAGCTGGATTGGGGAGAAGAAAAGTCTGTCTTTGCTACGCTTGGCGCCCCTGACCAGGGAGGTTCGGCAGAGAGGGTCTTAGAGCCGTATTACAGCTTCTGGTGGCTGGAGTTTTTTGGCAAGGGCAGAAGAGTTTTTTTGTATGTGAACGCAGTGGCGGGAAAGGTGTGGGGCGCAGAAATTTATCTGGAGCAGATTCGGCCGGCAGAAATGTCGAAAGGCAGGCTGCGCAAGTTTGTGCTTTTGTCCGGGGCAGCGCCAGCGGATGCAGAGATAGCAGAGAATGAGGGGGAAGAGAAAATCGGGTACGGGGGAAGGGTTGGCCATTGGAATCTGGAAATAAGCCATAGCCGTTTGTATGCAAGGGAGTTCTGGTTTTACGGCGAGGATTTTTTGCATAAGGGCGATGGCGGCCGGGAATTGGTGAACTTGCAGGCAATACTGCAACTATATTTATATGAGGAAGAGCCATGATTTTACAATTTTGACACATCTTTGACGAAAGTAAGACGCAACACCCAGGTAGAATGGATAAATAACCTGCCTGGGTGTTTTTCTGTGCCCAGAGCCGTTGTGCCTGCGAGGCATTGGCGGCGTCTTTGCAGGAGGCAAGATGATACAGTTCTTATGAGGGTGCATTCCAAAGGGAGGAATGGGATAGGAGGCAGAAAATGAGGAAATCAACGGCTTTGAAAACTTTATGGCGCTCCCCGCCAAAGGCGCTGCTGACTTTTTTGCTTATTGCGGCAGCTTCCTTTGCGTTGTTTTCCAGGGTTACGGATTATGTGGTTACCATGCGGGAAATTGCATGCGCAGAAAGCTTCTGCCGTGGCGTGGCGGCTTTGGACAACACATCGTCTACGTTCTTTTTAAAAGGCGCAGGGAGCGGGATGGTGTCTGACTATACGGCGTATGAGCTGACGGGCGCCCCTTGGCCGTCAGAGAGCCAGCTTGCGGAATTTTCCTCGCTGCCCGGCGTTGCATTGGCGGATACAAGGTATATGACAGCAGGGCTGGTGGAGGATTATAAGCGTCTGGCAGATACAAGCTCTAATCTTTGCAGGTTTGTGCTGGAGGGCGTTTATGCGGGGTGTGAGTACTCGGAAAGCACAGGCGTTGTGGAGCTGTCTTTTGACGCTGTTTCGGTGCTGGCCAGCGACAGGGAAGAGCTTGACGTCTCAAGGCCTGTCCAGGCAATTGGATTGGATGACCAGACTTATTATGACAATCCTTATCCGGCGGACTATTTTGCAAAGTTAAAAAAGGGCAGCAGATGCCTGGTGATTGGATTTTATGATGCTTTCAGCAGCAGGCTTCGGATGGATATGGGGGCGGAAGCGTTCCAGATTCTGGATGGGCTTGGGGATGGATATCTGGAGACTGAGGCCTTTGCCAGCCAGAAGGGGATTGTGGAGGCAATCCAACAGAGCGCTTATACTTATGATATGGTATACACTTCGGATATGCGCGCCATTCCCCGTTTTAACGAGCATAGTATGGCGATTGCAAAGGGGCGTTTTCTGGAAGCGGGGGATAGGGATGCCTGTGTCGTAAATACACTTTTCCTGGATGCCCATGGACTGTCTGTCGGCGATTGGATTCACGTGAAGCTTGGCGACAGGCTGTTTCACCAAAAAAAGGGGGCGCAGGCCAGGAGCGCAGAGGAAATCTCGGGAATCGCCGCGCAGGTGGAACTAGAGATTGTAGGAGCCTACCAAAATCTGGACGACAGTCAGATGCGCAGGTCGGAACCGGAGTGGAGTTATTCGGACAGCGCTATTTTTGTGCCAAGCTCGCTCCTTCCAGTGGAAGTGCCCAAGGATTATGAAGCTGCAATGGGGGAGTTCAGCCTGTTGGTAGCCAGGGCGCAGGATATTGAAAGCTTCCGGGAGGCTGCAGAGCCGCTGGTGGCAGAAATGGGCATACCCATGCGTTTTTCGGACGGGGGCTGGCTGAGCATGAAGGACAGCTTTGAGGCAGGGCGGCGGACTGCGGTCTTCACAGCCTTGCTGTCGGTAGTTGGGGCTGCGCTGGCGCTTCTGCTTGCCGTGTGCCTTTACATTGGACGCAGCAGGCAATCGTACGCCATTATGCGGACACTGGGCGTCCCAGGCAGGAAGGCGCAGGATGCGGTTCTTCTGCCTTTCTTGTTGCTGTCTGCCTTGGCTGTGCCGGCAGGAGGCGCTGCGGGTCTTATCTATACGTCTGCCGCAGCCAGGTCTGCCCTGGAGTCTATGGCCTCCCATGCGCCGGATGGATATCTCCCCAATGCCGCAATCCCTCCTAGCGCAGCTGTCTGGTGCCTGCTGCTGGAATTGGCGTTTCTTTTCACGGTGACGCTTCTTTTTTTGTGGAGGATGAAGAAAACGCCTCCATTGGAATTGCTGCAGGAGGGTGCAGGCCAGGGCGTGGGAAGGAAGCGGAGCGCATCTGGATGGGAAAGAGCAGGGGGGGATTGCAGGGACAAAGGAAGAAACCAGGGCGCTGAGCCAGTTCCTGTGGGAATCAATATGGAAAGGATTTCTGACGCTGATAAAATCAGGGAATGCCGCCATGGGAAATATCGTGCGCTGCGCCAGGTGCCTGCTTATATCTTGCGCCATATGCGGCGCGGCATTGGGAAATCTGCCGTGTCCTTCGGGTTGGCCGCCGTGCTGGCCGCCGGCATGGGGACATTTGTGCTGGCAAGGCTTACCTACCGGGATGCAGCCTGCGAGATGGACGTAAAGGGCAGGGCGTTAAGCTTTGCGTCTTCTAATATACCAGATTTGCAGGAATCGGAACTGATAGACGATTTTTACTGTTATCACAGCTTTGAGGTATGCGTCAATGACATGAAGACAAGCGCTCCGATTACGTTCACGAATGATATTGGCCGTTACCTGGGAGGCGAGTGCAAGATTGCCTATGGCGCAGGGTATGATGACAGCTTCCTGGAGGGAAAGGGCGCACTGTGCCTGCTGGGGAAGGCGCTGGCAGAAGAATTAGGTGTTCATGCAGGCGACCAGGTGGAGTTCCTGTTAAGCGATATCTATGCGGCCATGGCGGAGGTTTATCAGGAAGAAGGGGAGCTGCAGCGGAAAGTCCACTTGAAAGCAAGGAAGTATACGGTTGCAGGCATCATAGAATCAGATGCGCAAAGTGTTCAAAGCGGCATTTTTGCGCCGCCGAACAGGGCGATGGAGGATATTTACAATCCGCCATTCGCATTTCCATTTACCTACTGTGAGTTCACGCTGGCGGATAATGAGCGGGTGGAGGATGTGGAAATCATGTTGGAGGATATGAAAAATATGGGCAAAATGGATGCCCCAACAGCATCTTTCTACATTGACACGGCAGGGCTTATGAATATCAGGCGCATCTGTGGGCTCTTGGATTCCCTGTTCCCTGTTGCCGTTGCGGCGGCGTTGCTGGTTAGCCTCTTCGGCCCCGGCCTGGTAGTCCTGCAATCCGCCCGGGAAGCTGCGTTCTGGCGTGTGCTGGGCGTGACCAAAAAACGCACTCGCTGCATGCTGGTGCTTGAGCAGGCAGCTCTGTGCATAGCTGGGATTGCATTTGTGGCAGGCGGGCTTTTGGCATACAACGCAGAAAAGCTTGCCAGGGGCGCAGAAACCCTCGCCGCTTGCTGGGCGTTGTATTTCCTGGGCTGTGTCTGTGGGGCGGCAGCCGTCTCCATCCAGGTGACCAGGCGCAAGGTGCTGGAGTTATTGCAGGTGAAAGAGTAGGAAAAGCGTTTTATTGTGATTTATGCCGCTGATTGGAAGGCGGCGGAATGGAGAGTAGGATGAGGAAATCGATAGCGTTGAAATCGTTTTTACGTTCCCCGGTGAAGGCATTCTTGACCTTCTTGCTGATAGCGGCGGCTTCCTTTGCATTGTTTTCGCATATCACGGACAGTGCGGTCACGATGCGGGAAATGGCGGCTGCCAAGGATGCCTATCATGGAGTCGCCGCTCTTGATAATACTGTTCCGGACAGGATTGTGATAAAGTATACGCAGACAGGGGGGACGGCAGCTGTAGATAAAGTAGAGGATAAGCCTTGGCCAACGGAAGCGCAGTTAAAGGAATTTTCAGAGCTGCCCGGCGTTGCGCTGGCAGATATGAGATATATGACTGCGGGGCGCATTGGGGATTATAAGCGCCTGACAGAGGAAGACGGATTCGGAAGTTCCGCCGATTTTGTAATGGAAGGGACATATGCCGGATATGAGAACGTCCTGGATGAAGAAAGCGAAATCCAATTGAAATTTGAGGATATCACAGTGCTTGCCGGAGACTTGCAGCTTGCTTCGGATGAATCGGTTACCGTAAAAGCCAAAGTGGTGGAGGATATGGGGGAAGAGGAACTCCCCTATCCCCGGGAATTTTTTGATGGGATGGAGAAGGGGAGAAGATGCCTTCTCGTGGGAAGTTATAATACGATGACAGGAAAGAACCTAGAGCTGAACCATGGAGAGGAATCCTTGCGGATGATTGACAGGCTGGGGAAAGATTATCTGGAAACGGAAGCGTTTGCTTATTATCAGGGGAAGATTGCGGCGATTAACCAGAGCCTTTTTACGTATGATATTGTATATACCTCGGATATGCGCGCCATTCCTCGGTTTAACGAGCGAAATATGGTTCTGGCAGAAGGGAGGCCTCTGACGGCGGAAGATACAGAATCTTGCGTGGTGAGTGAATATTTCTTAAAGGAATACGGGCTGTCCCTAGGCGATAGGATTAATATAAAGCTTGGCGATAAGCTGTTTGCCCAAAATGCCGTATATGGCGCAACGGCGGATGACAAAGAGGAGCTTTCTGATTTTGCCGATGGTGCAGAGCTTGAAATCATCGGCGCATACCGCTTTACGGATGATGCGAATATGCGCATGTCAGAATTCAAATGGGCTTATTCATCCAGCACGGTGTTTGTCTCAAGGTCGCTCCTGTCGGCGGAAATTCCTGCCGATTATGAGTTTTCTCCAGGAGAGTTCAGCGTCTTTGCAGAGGATGCCCTTGCCATTGAGACATTTCAGGAGAACACAGCTCTATTTGCGGCTCGGACGGATTTGGCGCTGCGGTTTTCAGACGGAGGATGGCTTGCTGTGAAAGACAGCTTTGAAATAGGGCTCCTCACTTCGTTTTTGACGACGGCGTTGTATTGCATTGGGGCAGCGCTGGCATTGCTTTTGGCAGTGTACCTTTACATAAAGAGGAACCAAAATGTCTATGCCCTCATGCGGACATTGGGGGTTCCCCTTTCGAAGGCGCGCCATGCGGTTGCGCTGCCGCTTGCAGCGTTATCTGTAGCAGCCATGGTAATCGGCGGTGTGGCTGGGGTTTTCTATGCGAGCGGGATAGCGGCGCAAACGCTTGCAGCCATGACGGCTGACGCTCCCGCCAGCTATGTGATGGACGCATCTGTTTCCATTTGGAGCATCGTTCTTTGTCTGTGCTTGGAAATGGGATTTATACTGGCAATTGCTGCTTTTTTCCTGAGGAGAATGGGAAAAGCATCGCCATTAGAGCTGCTGCAGGAAAGCGCAGGGAGAGCCAGGTTTGATAAGAAATGGAATGGGAAGCCGGCAGGGCAGGAAACGGTAGGTTTTCCTGCTGGCGTTGGGGCGCCTGCGCTGGCAAGGCTTAACGTGGCAAAGCTCTCGGATGCTGGAAAAATGGCGGCGGGCAGCACCTATCATGCGTTTTGCCAGGTGATGGCCTACATTTTACGCCATATGCGGCGCGGCATAGGGAAAACAGCGTTAGTGTTTGCCGTTATGGTGCTGCTGACGGCTGGGGTTGGAATGTTTCGGCTGACAAAGCTTGCCTATGGGGATGCTTTTTGGGAGATTGATGTGAAGGGCAGGGCGTTGGAGTTTTCTTCCTCTTCGATATTGGAGATGTCCAGATCCAATCTAATGGAGGAGCTTTACGGTTATGGAACCTTCACGGTGCGCACAAACGGCCAGGAGCGTCATGCGCAGATGAGCTTTACGAACGATATGGAACGCTATCTGGAGAAGAAAGGCAAGATTGCATATGCCAAAGGGTATGACAGCTCTGTTTTCGGGCAAAATGACGCGGCATGCCTGATTGGGAGCGGGCTTGCAGAAACCCTTGGCATCCGCCCGGGAGATGAGATTTCTTTGATATCGGACAGCTTCTATTCTACCATAGAGGAAATGTACAATAACAATGAGGTGATTTTAACTGCCGTGGCAAATGGGGAGCAGAGCTTTGCAGCGGCAGTGGAGAAGCTGACAGTGCCCTATTGGGTCGCCGGAATCATAGAATCGGATGATGCAGAGGTGGGCGGCCATATTTTTGCCGGGATAAACGATAGGATGGAAAGTGTCTATGGCCAGCCTTTCCCATGCAGTTATTGCGAATTTACGCTATCTGACAATGGAAGGCTGGGCGAGTTGGACAGCATGCTTTCAGAGCAGAAGACAAGCGGCGGGAGGTATGCGCCGATGGCGTCTTACTACATAGATGCAGAGGGGTTGAGAAATGTGGAGCGCATCTTTAGCCTGCTGGAATCGCTGTTCCCAATCGCTGTCATTGCCGCTGTGGCGGTGGGCTTGCTGCTTTCTGGCCTTACCATTCTGCAGTCAGCAAGAGAAGCAGCATGCCTGCGGATTCTCGGCGTCACGAAAAAGCGCGCCTGCTGCATGTTGGCGCTCGGGCAGGTTTTCCTGTGTGTGGAAGGGATTGTTTTTGTGGCATGTGGCCTGGCATTGTACAGTCCCGGGCTTTTTGCTAGAAGCGTTAAGACGCTTGCCGTTTGTTATGCCTTGTACTTCTCAGGATGTCTTTGCGGGGCTGCTGCGGCGGCAGTGCATGTGACAAGGGGCAGGGTCATGGAATTATTGCAGGGGAAAGAGTAAGGGGAGGGCTGTCGCCAGCGGACGAGTGTTTGGACAGCCATGATTTGATTCCGTGTTTTTGTGCAGGATGCATAAGAACCATAGACAGGAGGGAATTGCAATGAGGAAAAAGCTTGCATTTCAGACAGTTTTTCGTACGCCGCTTAAGGCTCTGCTGACATTCCTTTTGCTGGCAGCCGCTTCCTTCACGCTGTTTTTGCGTGTGGCGGATTATGCCTTTGCCAGCAGGGAAGCGGCAAAAGTCAAGGGTTCTTACACAGGCCAAGGAATAGGGAAAGGAGAGAAAAATATGGCAAGCTTAACTTTAGAAAATGTTTCTTATACATATAAAAATTCGCCAAGCCCTGCGATTTCGGGGGTTTCTTATGAGTTTGAGGAAGGGAAGGTCTATGCCATTGTAGGCCCCTCCGGTTCGGGAAAATCCACAATGCTCTCCCTGCTTGCGGGGATGGACCTGCCAACGGAGGGCAAAGTGGCTTTCAATGGGGAAAGCCTGGCAAAGCTTGACCTCGACCGCTACCGAAGGGAAAGCATTTCCATGATTTTCCAGGCATTCCATCTGTTCCCGCTGTTGACAGTTATGGAAAATGTATGCTTCCCAATGGAGCTGTGCGGCGTGACGCCCAAAGATGCGAAGCCGCGGGCAGAGGCGTTGCTGGAAAGCGTGGGCATTTCCAAAGAACAGATGGGGCGTTTCCCTTCAAAGCTGTCCGGCGGCGAGAGGCAGCGGGTGGCGATTGCAAGGAGCCTTGCCTCCAATGCAAGGATTATCTTGGCCGATGAGCCCACGGGAAACCTTGATTTTGCCAATACGCAGAACATTGTGGATATATTGGCAAGCCTGGCTCATGAGAAGGGATATTGCATCATCATTGTGACGCATGACATGGAGATTGCGGAGGCTGCGGATGTGGCGCTGCGGATGCGGGATGGGGGAATCAGAAAACAAGTTGGCTGAGTAAGAAGGCGCCCCATATCGGTATCGATATGGGGCGCCTTCTTCACTTATAACACCTTTCGGTGCCTGAGATTATTTTACGACAACCTTCTTTGGAGAGGTATATGACGTATAGGCTTTCTTTGTTCCGCTATAAGCCCTTACTTTGTAGTAATAGGTGCCTTTCTTCACGTTCTTAAATACCTTCTTCACGGTCTTGCTGTTCAGGGTTGCGACCCGCGTGTATTTTCCATTCTTCTTTGTGGCTCGGTAAATCACATAGCCGGAAGCATTTTTTGATTTCTGGAAGGAAACGGTAATGTTGCCTTTCTTGCCAGATTTCTTGGCGGATACTTTCAGGCCTGTGGGCGCTTTCAGGATATAAACACTCTTAATGCTGCTGTAAGATCCCTTCACATTCCCATTGTAGGCAATTACCTTATAGTATGCAGTCTTGCCAGGAGCAGCCTTCTTATCGGTAAATGAGGTCTTTGTTGTAGTTCCGGCGCTTACATATGTGCCATTCTTGCTGTAAGAACGGTATACGCTATACTTCGTTGCATTTTTGGCTGCTTTCCAGGTGAGCTTCACGTTCTTTGCGCCTGTCCATACTGCGCTTACAGAAGCAGGTGTTCCCGGTTTTTGGATAATCTCTTTCTTCACAAGCCCATTCAATGCTTTGCCCAGGTCGACCGTTGCCGTATCTACTTCTGCCTGTGCGGCGTCCTTCTTATCATAAACGGCCTCAGCAGCCGTAAGGGCAGCCTGCATGGTGGACCAGCTGTCAGCAGTGTAATCAGCCTCTGGGTATAAGGTGGAGTTTTTCGCTGCCTCAATTACTTGCCTCAGCAATTCTTTTGCTGCGGACGGTGTAGGCTTGTCCTCTTTCTTTACAAGCCCGTTCAATGCAGCCCCAAGGGCCTTATATGCATCGTCTACCTCGTTCTGGGTTGCGTCTGCCTTTTGATAGACGCCTTCAGAGACCTCCAAGATTGCCTTCAATACAGCCCAGCTTCCAGCGGTATAGTCCTCTTCTTTGTATAATGCAGAGTTTTTCGCTGTCTCAATTGCCTGGCGAAGCCCGTCTTTTACGGCAGCCGGTGTCTCAGCCTCTTTCTTTACAAGCCCGTTCAATGCTGTTCTGAGAGCCTCATATGCATCGTTTACTTCAGCCTGGGTTGCATCTGCCTTATTGTAAATGCTTTCGGAAATCTTCAGGACAGCCTGCATTACAGCCCAGCTTTCAGCGGTATAATCCTCTTCTTTGTAGAAGTTCGTATCCTTAGCTGCCACGATTGCCTGGTGCAGCCCTTCTCTTTCCACCGGCTTCTTCTCCAGTGCGTCAATGGCGCTGCTCAACGCTTCTTTCGCAGTGTCAACTTCTTCCTGAGTCTTTGCATTTGTAAGCGCCCCTTTTGCCTCTGTAAGCTTATCCTGCAGGCTCTTCCAGCTTTCTGCTGTGTAATCGCCTTCTGTTAAGCTGCCAACAGAATCTATAACTTCTTTCAGTGCGCTGGTATCAACCTCATAGCTTACCTTCCAACGGTATACGCC
>CAOKUK010000060.1 GCA_948472595.1 uncultured Eubacterium sp. | reverse complement strand
GGCGGAGGAATTTATCATTGGCACGGAAATGGGCGTGCTGTATGAACTCAGGCAAAAGAACCCCGGCAAACGTTTTTATTCTGTGGGGCATAGCCAGTACTGTCCGGATATGAGGCGTATCACCTTGGAGAAGGTAGCAGATGCCTTAGAGCAGATGTCTGGCACGGTGGAACTGGATGGGGAGATAAGGCGCAAGGCCATGAAGCCTTTGGAGCGGATGCTGGAATTAGGGTAAGGGAGTATGACGGTGTAACTGTTGTTACTATTCCTATGGGTATTTCTGTCTGTTCACGGACTCCCAGGCTGTGAATAGTTACAATTGATTTTATGGCAAGGATATGGTATGATAGGTGAGAACAGTATCATTGCAAAGGAGAAATTATGGAAAGGAATACGTTATTAATTGTAGACGATGTCGAAATGAATCGCGAGATGTTGAGGTTTATCTTTGAAGATAAGTTTGACATTTTGGAGGCGGGGGACGGGGATACGACATTACGGTTGATAGAAGAGCATGGCGACCGCATTGCGCTCTTGTTTTTGGACATCATTATGCCAGGCAAATCTGGGTTAGAAGTGCTGGAATTCATGGTGGAGCACAATTATATGGAATATATCCCGGTTATCATCATCACGGGAGAAGAGTCTACAGATACGGCGACAAAGGCCTATGAGTACGGTGCGTCCGATATTGTGTATAAGCCTTTCGTGCCGAAGGTAATTATGCAGCGTACCTTGAACTTGATAGAGCTGTTTTCCAACAGGATAGATATTGAGAATAAGCTGGAGGAGCGCACGAAGCAGCTCAAGGAGAGCCAGGAGCAGCTAAAGAGGCAGAATGATTTCCTGATCAATGCCCTTAGCTCCGTAGTGGAGTTTCGGAGCTTGGAGTCCGGGGAGCATATCCAGAGGGTGAAGTATTATACCTGGATGCTGCTGAAGTACCTGGTGGCCTCTTACCCGGAATATGGCTTGACAAAGGATGCGGTGGATTTGATCGTAAGCGCGTCAGCCCTCCATGACTTGGGGAAAATTGCGATTCCCGATAATATCCTGCTGAAGCCTGGAAGGCTGACCAAGGAAGAGTTCGAGGAGATGAAGAAGCATACGACGTATGGGTGTGACCTTTTGGAGAATTTTAAGCAGGATGATGACGATTTCTATCGTTATTGCTATGAAATCTGCCGTTACCACCATGAGCGGTATGATGGCCGGGGGTACCCGGATGGCCTTAAGGGGGAGGATATCCCGATTTGGGCGCAAGTGGTGGCAATTGCGGATGTCTATGATGCGCTGGTGAGCAAGCGCGTCTATAAGGCGGCCTATGCGCTGGATGAAGCGGCGCAAATGATTTTGAATGGGGAATGCGGCGTATTCTCGCCCGTGATTTTAGACTGCTTCCAGCAGGCAAAGGAAGAGTTTTTCCAAGCGACGAAGATGAAGCTGTCTTTTGCGGATATCCAGAAGTGACAGATGGGTTAAATTGAACAACAGGAAGCCCAAGGGGGTCCCGGGGGAGGGATTCCCTTTTTATATGCCGAAAACTTGCCAAAATCTTAAATTTATCATATAATAAAACGAGTATTCTATAGGCACTGCTTTTTAAGAGAAGGGGAATGGCAATGGAAAAATTAGAAAGACTGTTAGAGCGCTTGGATTACACCGTGGTGCAAGGCGATATCAATAGGGAAATCACAAGCTTGGTATATGATTCCAGGAAGGTTCAAGAGGGCTGCCTTTTTGTCTGCATCAAGGGTGCGGTGGCAGACGGCCATGCTTTTGCGGCAGAGGCGGCCGAGAAAGGCGCCACAGCCATTCTGGTGCAGGAGGAGGTGGAAGTGCCGAAAGGGCCAGCCGTGATACGCACGGCGGATACCCGCTATGGACTGGCTCTGGCTTCGGCGGCTTGGTTCGGCCATCCGGCGGAGGAGATGAAGGTCATTGGTGTGACCGGCACGAAGGGCAAGACTACCACCACTTATATGGTAAAGTCCATCTTGGAGCATGCCGGCTACAAGGTTGGGCTGATTGGCACGATTGAGGCCATTGTTGGGGACCGCGCCATCCCAGCCAACAATACGACGCCAGAGTCTTATATTGTGCAGGATTATTTCCGCCAGATGGCAGACAGCGGCTGCCAGTGCGTGGTGATGGAGGTGTCCTCCCAGGGGCTGATGATGCACCGCACGGCGGGGTTTACCTTTGATATCGGCATTTTTACGAATATTGAGCCGGACCATATCGGACCCAATGAGCACAGCTCTTTTGAGGAATACATGGCCTGTAAGGGGCGGCTGTTCCGGCAGTGCAGGGTAGGCATTGTGAACCGGGATGACAGGCATTGGGAGCAGGTGACTGCAGGGCATACCTGTGCCATTGAGACCTTTGGCTTTTCTGAGGAGGCGGATCTTAGGGCTGTGGACGCCCGCTTGGTGAAGGAGCCGGGATACTTGGGGGTATCTTACCGGGCAAGAGGCTTGGTGGATTTGGAAGTGGAGGTGGACGTGCCAGGCAAATTCAGCATCTACAATTCCCTGACAGCCATTGCTATCTGCCGCCATTTCCAGGTGGCTTTAGAGGACATCCAACAGTCCTTGAAGGCGGCAAAGGTCAAGGGCAGGATTGAGATGGTGAAGGTGTCCGAAGACTTTACTTTGATGATTGACTATGCCCATAATGCCATGAGCTTAGAGAGCCTTTTGGCCACGCTGAAAGAGTATGAGCCCTCCAGGCTGGTCTGCCTGTTCGGCTGCGGCGGCAACCGCTCCAAGCTGCGGCGTTATGAGATGGGGGAGGTGTCCGGGCGGCTGGCGGATTTGACCATCATTACCTCGGATAACCCTCGGTTTGAGGAACCCCAGGCTATTATAGACGACATCAAAGAGGGCATGGCCAAGACGGATGGGCAGTATGTGGAAATCATTGACCGAAAGGAAGCCATCCGATATGCCATTTCCCATGGAAGGCCTGGGGACGTGATTGTGCTGGCCGGGAAAGGCCACGAGGATTATCAGGAGATTGCCGGGAAAAAATATCCCATGGACGAGCGGGTGCTGATTCAGGAGGTGCTAAGAGAGCTGGCGCAGGGAAAGTAGGTGGTGTGGCAATGCCAGAATATGCAAATGTGATTATAGACATTTCTCATGAAAAACTGGATAAAATATTTCAATACCGAATCCCTGCGCCTTTGCAAGAGCGCCTTACGGTAGGAATGCGCATCCTGATTCCCTTTGGGCTTGGAAACCGCGAGACGGCCGGCTATGTGGTTGGGCTTACGGACGAGGCCTCTTACGACCCGGAGAAGATTAAGGAAATCAAAGGCATTGTGCCTGGCAGCGTCCCTATAGAGTCCCAGCTAATCGCCCTTGCCGACTGGATGCGGAAAAACTATGGGGGGACGATGAACCATGCCTTGAAGGCTGTCCTGCCGATTAAGCAGAAGACGGCGGAGAAAAAGCAGCGTTTTGTGTCTTTGGCCATTGGCCAGGAGGAGGCTGCCGGGCAGCTTGCCTTATTCGAGAAAAAGCACTATACGGCCAGAGCCAGGCTGCTGTCTGCCCTGATGCGCCAAAGCCCCATGCCTTATGAGGCTGTGGTGGTGAAAATGAATATTTCCGTAGCAGTCATCCGCGCTATGAAGAAAATGGGAATTGTCAGCGTGGAGGAAAAGCGCCTGTACCGCAGCCCCTTTGGAGAAATCCGTCAGGAGGAAAAGCGGGTTACGCTGAATGAGGAGCAGCAAAGGGCAGTGGAGGCCGTTTGGCAGGATTGGGAGCAGGGGCGCCGCCGCACTTACCTGCTTCATGGCGTGACGGGCAGCGGGAAGACGGCAGTGTATATTGCGTTGATTGAGCGGGTGGTAAAGGCTGGGGGGCAGGCCATTGTGCTGATACCGGAGATTGCCCTGACTTACCAGACGGTGGCGCGCTTTTACCAGTGCTTTGGGGAGCGGGTGTCCATCCTGAATTCGAAAATGTCCCCAGGGGAGCGGTACGATCAGTTTGAGCGGGCGAGCCAGGGGGAAGTGGATGTGATGATTGGGCCGCGTTCCGCATTGTTCACACCTTTTTCACGGCTTGGCATTATTATAATGGATGAGGAGCATGAGTCCAGCTATAAGAGCGAGACCCAGCCCCGCTACCATGCCAGGGAGACGGCCATTGCCCGCGCCGGGATGGCGGGCGCATCGGTGGTGCTGGGCTCCGCCACCCCTTCCGTTGACAGCTATTACAAGGCGAAGCAGGGGGAATACCTTTTGCTGGAGTTGGAGAGCCGGATAGAGGAGAAGCCGCTGCCAGCCTGCCATTTGGTGGATTTGCGGGAAGAGCTGAAGAAGGGCAATCGGTCCATTTTAAGCGAGAGGCTGCAAGGGATGATGGAGCAGCGCCTAAAAAATGGGCAGCAGGTGATGCTGTTCTTGAACCGGCGGGGGCTTGCCAGCTTCATTACCTGCCGTTCCTGCGGCTTTGTGCCGAAATGCCCCCACTGCGATGTGTCCCTTAGCCAACACAACAATGGGAGGGCCGTATGCCATTATTGCGGCTATGAGGAGCCTATACTAGAGGTATGCCCAAAGTGCGGGTCAGGTTACATCAGCGGCTTTAAGGCTGGGACCCAGAAGATTGAAGAGGTTGTGAGGGCTCAGTTCCCTAAGGCGCGGGTGCTGCGGATGGATTTTGACACGACCCGGAGAAAGGATGGGTACGAGAGGATCCTGTCGGCTTTTTCCAGCCATGATGCGGATATCCTGATTGGCACCCAGATGATTGTCAAGGGGCATGATTTTCCCGATGTGACGCTGGTAGGGGTGCTGGCTGCAGACCTGTCCCTCCATGTCAGCGATTACCGGGCGGCAGAGCGGACATTTCAGCTGGTGACCCAAGCGGCGGGCCGAGCCGGGCGGGGGGAGCTGCCGGGGGAAGTGGTGATACAGACCTACAGCCCGGAGCATTATTGCATGAAGCTGGCTAAGAGCCAGGATTATAAGAAGTTCTATGAGATGGAAATCGCATACCGCAGCCTGATGCATTACCCGCCCTGTGGCCATATGATGGTGATGCTGGTGGCTTCGGAGGATGAGATGACGGCGTCCCTTAGCATGGAGCTGCTTGCCGGGAAGATACGCCAGGCTATGGACGGCGGGAAGCTTCAGGGGCTGTCGGTGATTGGGCCTGCAAGCCCGCCGGTGGCAAAGCTGAAGGATATTTACCGCAAGGTCATGTATTTCAAGCATGGCGGCTATGAGGAGCTAGTGGGCATCAAAGATGTGCTGGAGCAGTTTGTGGGGCGTCACAGGGAGTTTGCCAAGGTGAGCGTGCAGTTTGACTTTGACCCCATGGGCGGATTTTAAGATTAGGAGGACAAGAGAGATGGCGTTAAGGAAGATTCGGCAATTAGGGGATGAGGTATTGACAAAGAAGTGCCGGGAGGTCAAAGAGATGACTCCCAGGATTCGGGAATTGATCGAGGATATGAAGGAGACCATGTACGAGGCCAACGGGGTAGGGCTTGCGGCGCCGCAGGTAGGGGTGTTGCGGCGGGTTGTGGTGGTAGATGTTGGAGAAGGGCCAATCGTGCTTGTGAACCCCCGGATTTTGGAGACTCGGGGAGAGCTTACGGAGGATGAAGGCTGCCTGAGCCTCCCAGGGAAAGCCGGGCTGGTGACAAGGCCTGCCTATGTAAAGGTGGAGGCTTGGAATCAAGATATGGAGCGGGTGGAGCTGGAAGGGGAGGAATTGCTGGCTCGGGCATTCTGCCATGAGATCGACCATCTGGATGGGCATATGTACGTGGAGAAGGTGGAAGGAGAGCTGCACGATGTGGTCTATGAGGAGGAGGAGCAGTAGATGCGGGTGATTTTTATGGGGACTCCCGACTTTTCCGTGGGGGTATTAGAACGGCTGCTGCAGGCGGGCCATGAAATCCCTTTGGTGGTGACGCAGCCAGATAAGCCCAAAGGGAGGGGAAAGGCCATGCAGTACCCCCCTGTGAAAGAAGCGGCGCTGTCCCATGGGCTTGAGGTATACCAGCCCAGGAGGATACGAGAGACAGAGTGTGTGGAGTATTTAAGGGGCTATGAGGCGGATATCGCCGTGGTGGTGGCCTTTGGGCAGATTCTCACCAAGGAGGTTTTAGAGCTGCCGAAGTTTGGCTGCATCAACGTCCATGCCTCATTGCTGCCAAAATACCGGGGGGCTTCCCCAATTCAATGGGCTGTAATCAATGGGGAGGAAGTGACCGGGGTCACCACTATGCGGATGGATGAAGGGATAGATACTGGGGACATCATCCTCCAGCGCAAGGTCAGGCTGCAGGAGGGGGAGACAGGCGGGAGCCTGTTTGAGCGCTTGTCCCAGGCCGGGGCTGAGCTTTGCGTGGAGACTTTGGATGCCATTGGGCAGGGCAGGGCAGTTTATACGCCTCAGGACCATGGGGCGGCGACCCATACCTCTATGATAAAAAAGCAGTTGGGGAATATAGACTGGTCTAAGCCTGCCAAGGAGATTGAGTGCCTAATCCGGGGGCTGAACCCTTGGCCAAGCGCCTATACCTCCCTGCAGGGGAAAGCGCTGAAGATATGGAAGGCTTCCTGGCAGGATGCCCGGCTGTCCCAGGGGCAGGAGGAGCCAGGCACAATCCTAGAGGCCGGTAAAGGCGCCTTTAAGGTGCAGACCGGCCATGGCTTGCTGGTGTTGGAGGAAGTCCAGCTGGAAGGGAAGAAGCGGATGGCGGCCAGTGATTTCCTGCGGGGCTTTCCTGTGGAAGCCGGCCAAAAATTTGAATAAAAGGAGAGATGGATATGCCGTTTTATGGATACTATTTTGATCCTACCTATATCTTAGTCCTTGTGGGCGCAGTGATTTGCCTGATAGCGTCTGCAAGGGTGAAAACGACATTCAATAAGTATGACAAAGTCCGCAGCATGTCGGGGATGACCGGCGCGCAGGCGGCAGAGCGGATTTTACAGGCGGCGGGCATTTACGATGTGTCCGTGCAGCATGTGTCCGGCAGCCTGACTGACCATTACGATCCCAGGAGCAAGGTGCTGCGCTTGTCTGACAGCACCTATGGATCTTCTTCTGTGGCGGCGGTAGGGGTGGCGGCCCATGAATGCGGCCATGCCATCCAGCACCAGAAGTCTTATGCCCCTTTGATGGTGCGGGGGGCGATTGTCCCAGTGGCAAACTTAGGGTCTTTTGCCGCATGGCCTTTGATTGTGATTGGGCTGTTCTTCACCAGCAGCACAGGGAGCCTTTTGATTCACATTGGGATACTCTGCTTTTCTCTGGCAGTGCTGTTTCAGCTTGTCACCCTCCCAGTGGAATTCAACGCCTCAAGCCGGGCAGTGCGGATTTTGGGTGATACGGGCATCTTAGGCCAGGAGGAGCTTAGAAGCACGAAAAAGGTTCTGCGGGCCGCAGCACTGACCTATGTGGCAAGCGCTGCCGCTGCGATCCTGCAGCTTTTGCGCCTGTTGATTCTTTTTGGCGGGCGGAGCGATGATTGAGGATGACGGCTGGGGAGGTGCGAAGATGGAGGGCAGCCAAGTAAATAACAGGGAGGTCATACTGGGGGTGTTGTTGGAGGTGATGGAAGGCGGGGAGTACAGCCATATTGCCATCCGGAACGCCTTGGAGAAATACCAGTACCTGAAAAAGCAGGAGCGGAATTTCATCAAGCGCATCTGCCAGGGGACCTTAGAGCGCATGATAACCATCGACTATATCATCAGCCGGTTTTCCAAGGTGAAAATCAGCAAGATGAACCCTACGATACGCTGCATCTTAAGGAGCGGCGTTTATGAGCTGAAATATATGGATTCCGTCCCGGCTGCCGCAACTTGCAATGAGGCGGTGAAGCTGGCGCAGAAAAGGGGGCTTGGGAATCTGAAAGGCTTTGTGAATGGGGTGCTGCGCAGCATTGCCCGAAATTTGGACAATATTGCCCTGCCGGGACAGGAGGATTCTCGGGAATTCCTTTCTGTCGCCTATTCCATGCCACAGTGGATTCTAAAGCTGTGGGAAAAATCTTATTCCCCAGAACAGATGAAAGGCTTCTTGGAGGCTTTTTTGACAGAAGCCCCTACAGCTGTCCATGTCAATACCATGCAGGCTACGAAAGAAGCGCTGAAGGAGGAGCTTGCGGCTGAGGGCGTGAAGGCCACAGACATCCCAGGGATTTCCGATGCTTTGTGGATAGAGAACTATGACTATCTGAGGGGCATCCCTGCCTTTGGCGCTGGGAAGCTCTATGTGCAAGACCCAAGCTCTATGCAGGCTGCCCTATGGGCGGATCCCCCCATGGATGGGTATGTGATAGATGTCTGCGCAGCTCCAGGCGGGAAAAGCCTCCATGCGGCAATGTTGATGCAGGGGACAGGCCTGGTGGAGGCCAGGGATTTGACGCCCTATAAAGTGTCCCTGATTCAGGAAAATGCAGAACGCTGCCAGATGGGGAATATCCGCCCTATGGCAGCAGATGCCCGTCTATTGGATAGGGAGCGAGTGGGGAAGGCAGATGTAGTCATTGCAGACCTGCCTTGTTCCGGCCTTGGCGCTTTGGGAAAGCGCCCTGACCTGAAGTATAAGATGTCACCCAATATGTGCCAGGAGCTTTCTCTCCTCCAAAGGGAAATCCTGCATACCGTGCAGCAGTATGTCAAGCCCGGGGGAACCCTGATTTACAGTACCTGCACCATAAACCCTGCAGAAAATGAGGAAAATGTGGAATGGTTTTTAAAATTACATCCACATTTTATTTTGGAGAGGCAACAGCAGATTTTGCCGGGGAGCGCAGCGCAGGAGGGCTTTTTCCTGGCAAAGCTGACGGCGAGGAGGCAAGAAGCGCAATGCCCAGGCGATTTGCCGGTAGTTAGGGGTCAGGAGAGACAGTGCTTGGATGAATTGCCAATGCCTGGCGCAAAAGGGGAGGCAGATGGCGGGAACAAAGGAAAAGAATAGGGGAATCTATGGAAAAGACAGATATTAAATCTTTATATTATAAAGAATTGGAAGAGCTGTTCCTAGCGATGGGAGAGAAGCCCTTCCGAGCCAGGCAGGCATACCGCTGGCTTCACATAAAACATGCTGTGTCTTTTGAGCAGATGACAGACATATCCAAAGAATTAAAGGAAAAATTAAGAAATGCATGCGATATTACTGTTTTAAGGCAGGAGAGGGTGCAGCAGTCTAAGATAGACGGCACCAGGAAATACCTCTTTGCCTTAGGGGATGGGAATATGGTGGAAAGCGTCTGGATGCGCTACCACCATGGGAACAGCGTCTGCGTGTCCTCCCAGGCTGGCTGCCGTATGGGCTGCCGGTTCTGCGCTTCCACCCAGGGCGGGCTGCTGCGGAACCTGACGGCTGCAGAAATGTTGGAACAGGTCTACCGTATCCAGGAGGACACAGGCGAGCGCGTTTCCCATGTGGTGGTCATGGGGATGGGGGAGCCTCTTGATAATTATGAGAATTTCCTGCGGTTTGTGCGCCTCTTATCGGATGAGAAAGGCGCCCGCATCAGCCAGCGGAATATTACGGCCTCTACTTGCGGGCTGGTGCCGAATATACGCAGGCTGGCAGAGGAAAGGCTGCAGATTACCCTAGCGTTGTCCTTGCATGCCCCTTCCCAGGAAAAGCGGCTCTCTCTGATGCCAGTGGCCAAGAAATACGGGCTTACGGAAGTGCTGGAGGCCTGCAGTGATTATTTCGCCAAGACAGGACGGAGGATTACTTATGAATACAGCTTGATGGGCGGCATCAACGACAGCCCCCAAGACGCCAGGCAGCTTGCGGGGCTTCTGAAGGGCAGGGGGTGCCATGTGAACCTCATCCCGGTCAACCCTGTGGAGGGGCTGGATTATACGCAGCCTTCGCTCCAGAGGGTCTCGAATTTTAAAAATATCCTTGAAAAATATGGAATAAATGTTACTATTAGAAGGGAAATGGGCAGAGATATAGACGGCGCCTGCGGGCAGCTGAGGAAGCGATATTTGAAGAGGAAGGCGGAATTTGTATGAGAGCATTATCCAAAACAGATACTGGGAGGCGGAGGCGCATGAACCAGGATTATGTGTTTTTGTCGGAGTATCCAGTGGGCGCATTGCCGAACTTGCTGATTTTGGCGGACGGCATGGGCGGCCATAATGCCGGGGACTATGCTTCCAGATACACAGTGGAGACCATTGTGGAATCCATAAGGAACAGCAAGGAGCATGCGCCCATCCCCATTATCAAAAGGGCTATCCAGTGCGCCAATCAGGCAGTGCTTGCGAAGGCGCAGACCGATATAGACCTGGAAGGCATGGGAACTACCGTCGTGGTGGCCACAGTGCTGGGGAATGAGCTGTGCGTGGCAAATGTCGGCGACAGCCGCCTTTACCTTTCTGGTGACAGCCTGGAGCAGATTACGAAGGATCATTCTTATGTCCAGGAGATGGTGCGCAGGGGGGAAATCTCCCCAGAAGCGGCCAGGGTGCATCCGGACAGGAATATCATTACCCGTGCAATTGGCGGAGGGAAGGGCATAGCCATTGACTTCTTTGAGGTGGAGCTTCGGGCGGGCGACCAGATTCTGATGTGTTCCGACGGGCTGACGGATATGTTGGAGGATTGGGAAATCTTTGAGATTATAAATAAGGGGCGGGATTTATCGGCAACCCTTGGGGAGTTGGTGGACGTGGCCAACCAGCATGGGGGGAATGATAATATCACTGTGATTATGACAGAGGCATTTGGAAGCGAGGTGGCAAAATGCTAAGAGAAGGATCTTATATTGCGAACAGGTATGAAATTGTAGGGAAGGCCGGAAGCGGCGGAATGGCCGACGTCTATAAGGCAAAAGACCACACCCTGGGACGCTTTGTGGGGATAAAGGTGCTGAAGCCGGAGTTTTCGGAGGATGTGAATTTTGTGACGAAGTTCCGCACGGAGGCTCAGTCAGCGGCTGGCCTGGAGCATCCCAATATCGTGAATATCTATGATGTGGGAAGCGAGAATTCCATGCATTACATTGTGATGGAATATGTGGAGGGCATCACCTTGAAGGCCTATATTGAAAGGAAAAGGCGCCTTTCCTTTAAGGAGGCGGTCAGCATTGCCATCCAGGTGGGCCGGGGCATTGAGGCGGCTCACAATAAGCATATCATCCATCGCGATATCAAGCCCCAGAACATCATTATCTCCACGGAGGGCAAGGTGAAGGTTACG
>CAOKUK010000059.1 GCA_948472595.1 uncultured Eubacterium sp. | reverse complement strand
ACCATCCGAAAAAAGCCATACTTCGTGACGCTTGCCAGGCCATCGTCAGAAATAATCCTTCTTCCCAAAAAGATCTTATCAATGAAATCCTTACGCAAATGCATGCATTGCGGCTCATTCATATTTTCTTTTATCAAGCCCATTAAATGGCTCTTCAGGAAATGATAATTCTGCTCATCCCTGTCCAGAAATCCATAAAATATTTTCCCAAGCTTGCCTGCATTTGCATTCCCCTCCAGCAAAAAAGCATTATAATTCCTGCAATGAATGCCTTTCAGTGCCTCTTTTCTCTTTATTTTCTTTATTCCGTCCCCTTCCTCCCCGTCCTTCTTTCCCTCTTTCCCATATTCCTGAATATAAGAATCCACCCATTCTCCCGGCAATAAATGGCCAATCATCCCTGTCCTAGATTTCACTTTTTGGGCTAAACCGCTTTTTTGGCAATTTACGAAATTCTTACATAAGGTTTCTACCGAAAACAAAGCCCTGATTTTGTCAAATTCTTTCTTCATTCAGCATTTACCTCTCTGTTGTCACAGCCCGCACATATGGTTAATCTCTTTCACATCCGCCCCGTTTCAGATGCGTTCCAAGGCCTCGCCCAGCTTCCCTTGCCTTATCACAGAACAGGTGATGAAATAGACGCCCATGATATCCGCGCGCCGGCGCACTGCCTGGAATTTTTCTTCCCCTTTGTGGCTGCAGATTAGGATTGCCTTGCCCCGCACGCCCAGGTGTTCCGCAAAATATTTGATTTCCGTTAAGTATTCTTTCTTTGCCCAGCCCTGCTTGCAGCTTACAAAATAAGATTCCATCCCTTTTGTTGCAATCACGTCAATCTCATTGGTGGTATCTGTATCGGGATCTTGGAAATCGTCCGGTGCGGCAAAAGCCAGGCTGACGCTTAATTTCACATCGTCAAAAGCCAGGCTGCGCATCGTAAAGTAAGTAAATTGCTCCAATGCGTTGCCTTCCCGTTCCAGTAAGCGTTTTACAGCCGTGCTTTTTAGGGAAACGGCAATCCCTTGCTGCGTATTGGCTTTGCGCAAAATACATTTCCCGGTCATTCCCTGGTTCGCATTTAAGATTCTATTTATGACCCTTCGTATCTCATCGTAACTGTGCCCGCCAAATTCATTTTCCAGCCCATTCGACAATTTCAGCGGGATATCTTCTTTCTCATCCAGATGCAATTCCTCTATATCGTCATATAGGAATGAAATCTCCTCCTTGTACCCCGCTTTCTGTTTTATGTATTTAAAATCATGTTCCCACCCCTGCTGCGCCCGGTCTAACATCCAATTAATGCTGTCCATCATCTTATGATATTTCGTCTGGATTTCCAGCTTCACAACCTTCTCATCCCGGGGAATCTGATAGGAGACAATCAATCCAGCCGCTTTCAGTTCTCCAAGAGCCTGTTCTACATTTGAGATTTCCAATGCCTTCCTTGGGACGGGCGCCGTGTACTGTGCCAAAACCTTGCTTTCAGAAGACATATCTATTGCCTTCTTGTTCTTCTGGTCTGCATACCATACAAAGGCGCAAAGTTTTTTCCAGCTTATGGCATCCATATTAAAATACAGCTTCCATATGTCTCGGTATGTGTTTGCAAAGGATGCTAAAGTATTGGCGTCCCGCTCAGTATAATAATATACGTCAGAAAGACGCAGCGTCTCGCCCACGGTCAAGGACTTCTGTACAGGGTATAAATAACCCTGCTTCTCTTCCTGCGTCAGGTTTATCACTTCCCCATCCTTTACCACGATAAACTGGCATTTGGCAAACTCCGGCATATTCCTTACCCGGTAGGCGAAAGAAGGCTCCGCACCGGTGATATCCACAATGTCCTGTTCCGTTGCCTTGGCCAGCATCCGATTTTTTGCGGCCATGCAGGCGCCCACAGTTACGCAGGTAATATGGCCAAGCCCCATGCCCTCTAATACCTCCTTGTATTTCCCCTGCTCTTCTATCGGTGCGCCGCTGTCAAAATCATCGCATAATATAACGGTTTTCTGCGGCTCAATCAGGACAGAGCTGTACATATTTTCCCATGGCTTTTCCTTGCTCTCCAATTTATAGATGCAGGGCGTCTTGCCCGTATTTAAAATAGAGGGGATTGCTTGCAGCAATGTCAGGTCGCTCCTTTTATAAGACCTGTGCCTGGCGGCCTCTTTCGCAATGGCTGCAAGGGAAACCAATTCTTCCAATGCGTTTTCCAGGCTCTGATCCTCTTCTAACCCCTTTGCAAAAACCTGGCGGAATTCCTTTACGCACCTGTCAAAATGATTGGCGGCATTCCGCTCTTCTTCTGCCAGCTTGCGGAATGCATTTTTTAAATTCCGAATATGCACGGATATCTCCTGTGCCAGATGGCCTGCCGCCGTTCCCTTGGAGGTTTCCAGGATACCAGAAAGCTTCCCTGCCAGCCTGTCCACTTCCCCGCCCTCTATGCAGAGTTCCTGCGTCCTTTCCTTTGCATACAGATACAGTTCCAGGGATACTTTATCTAAGGGGTCTTTTATTTCATCCAGATACGATCTGTCCCATGTTATCTTACCGCCATCATCCAAATACATCTTGCCTTCCGGTAGGCATTCTACCAGGCAGGGATGCCGCTTTTTCTTCTTATCCTTAAAATCATTCCCTCCTATGAAGGCGTAGCTTCTTATCTCATCCATCCTGGCTCTTTGCCAGCCGTTACAGATGAGCCATACCATCCAGGATTTGTGCTCCAGATAGACTAATTTTTCCCTGCCCTTATCCTGGTTCCTCTCACCAGTAACGATTTTGGCAAATTCCTTTACCGTCTCCCTATCAAATTCTTTTGCGCCAAGCGTAAAGGTTCCCCGCACATCCATGGCGGCATCCTGCACCGTTTTGCCGCCTTTACGGGAATAGTAGGGGATTACGGAAGCAATCTTATAGGGAATGCTGATAGCGGAACGGATGGATGAGGCTTTGGCATACGCTTTGGAAAAGTCTTCGCGCATAGCCTTTATAGGCTGCCTGCTGTTGTATTCTTTGGCATAGAAACGGTGGACGCTAAAGGCTTTCTCCAAAAGTTCCTTTTCAAAAGACACGGCCTCTTGTTCTGCCATATTTACATTGACAATCAGGTGGGTTATCCTCTTCTTGGTGGCGATACGCTCTACTGCCTGGCCTTTGCCGGTATTCAGCTCTCCGATGAAAGAACGGGAAGGACCCTCTTTTTTTGCCTTAAAAAAATCAGACTGGTCCATATATTTTTCCAGGAGTTTTCCTGTTACCGTATTCTGGGCAGAATCGGGGTACATGACCCAGGCGTAGGAAAACAGGCTGGAGGAATGAGAAGGGCAGGCTATGCTGTCAATGGCAGCGAATTTCTCGGGAGCGTTTAAATCGTCGGTTATGATATTGATGGAGACGAGCGGGTCGTTGACAGCTTTAGACGTTGGATGGTAGGAGATTATGTCAATCCCACCGTTTAAGGAGATGCGGCGTATGGAAAACGCAGTTTGAGACATGGGGTTTTCTTCCAAAAACCGCAACATAAAGCTATGGGCAGCGGGAGCTGCCAGGGTGATGGTAAGTTCTTTCCCTATCATGTGGCAGCAAGAGGCCGCCATTTTGAAGAAATCTGTCCTTGGCTCTGCATCTCCCAGGATTGCTATGTTGATGTGCTGTTTTAAATCTACATAATCGAAAATGGGGAATTTATCTAACAGAAAACGGCCAAAGGCAGCTGGGTTGATAGCGCTATTATCAAATATGTACATTGTTGTTTCCTCCTGTTTTGTAGTATGGTTGATGTTATGCAAAGGGATTTGGGGGTATGGGATAAACCGCCGAAAGGGTATAGGATAATTATAAATTCAAAGGGAGGAAGTGTCAATGAAAATTGAGCGGATTTTAAAATTTAAATCTAGTTTTCCCTCTGTTGAAAAATATCGAAAAATGCAGTATGATAGAGCCATGGCAACTTTAGAAGGAATGCTATCTAGGGAAATACGCCGCATATGGGAACGCAAAACATGGCAGCCACAAGAAAGGAGCGGTTCGGCACAATGGATAAGATAAAGATATTTCTAAAATCAATTTATGCGGGATTTATGATAGGGGTTGGGGGGATTGTGTATTTATCGGTAGAAAATAAAGTAATTGGTTCCCTGCTGTTTTCTTTTGGGTTATTGACGATTGTCACCCAGGGGTTCTACCTGTATACAGGAAAAATCGGGTTTGTGAAGAAAGCTCATGAACTGATTGATATGCTGGCCATTGCAGCCGGGAATTACATAGGAGCGTTCTTGGCGGCCATCCTGGCGAATGGGGCGCATTTGAAGATTAGCAGCTCAGAATTGGTTGGGAATAAGCTGGGGAATAGCCCAGGGAATGTATTCTTGCTGTCGGCGTTCTGCGGGGTTATGATGTACCTGGCGATTGATAATTATAACAAGAGCAAAAATATCGTATTTATTATCGCCCCAGTGATGATATTTATATTGTCTGGGTTTGAGCATTCTGTGGCAAATATGTTTTATTTCCATCTTGCAGGGGAATATGGCTGGAAGGCCTTTGCCTATCTGCTGGTAATGGTCGCAGGCAATGGGATTGGGGCTAAAGTATTTGATTTGAAAGAACACATCTCATAATATGCAGACACGCCGGCCGCTTGACAGGCGGCCGGCGCACCAGACAGAGTTACGCAAGCTTCTAAAAGCATGGGATCCCCCTCCTTTCTTCCGTTTCATCCGCAAGAACTATCAAACCCTTTAATCAAATATCATCTCATCTACCGTGACGAACTCAAACCCCCGTTCCAAAAGGGTGTCAATAATCTCCATGGCCGCCGTCACAGAGGTCTCATAGCCGTCATGCATCAGGATAATGTCATTTTCCTGGACATCCCGTAACGCCTTTTCTACAATCCTGCCATGGTTCTGGATGGACCAGTCGCGGGTGTCCACATCCCACAGCACCTCCACCATATTCACCTTACAGTCCAGCTCCTGATGCCAGTCCCCAAAGGGAGGGCGCAGATAGGCCGGGTATACCCCGGTAATCCCATAAATCAGTTCATTGGTACGGGTCACCTGGGCGCATGCCTGATCCATCGACAGCTTGCTTAGCTGCTCATGCTTATAGGAATGGTTCCCAATCAAGTGGCCTTCTTCCTGGATTTGCTCTACCAGTTCCGGGTATTTCTCTACCTCTTCCCCCAACAGGAAGAAGGTGGCCTTCACGTTGCGCTCCTTCAGCCCGGCGAGCATTTCCGGGGTGTATTGGGGGTGCGGCCCATCGTCGAAGGTAATGGCTACTTTCTTTTTCTCTGCATTCCCCTCCCCCTGCAAGGCCTGGCCAGACGCCCCGCCGCCCCCCGCCTGCATTTTCACCGCTGACACGACACTCTCCCTGACTGCTTCCCCTTTCCCCATCCCGCAGATGACCAGGCAGGCAAAAAGGCAGATGCAAGCCAGATCGAATTTCAGGCATTTTTCCCAGAAATGTGTTTTCTTCTCTCCTGTATGGTCTCGTTTCCAGCCGTATTTTCTTTCCATCCAATCGGTACCCCCATAGAGGTTTCCCTTATATATATGAAGCCAGGGATGTACCATATGAATGTATGCGCACTCCGTTCCCTATCCTTCTATTGCGGCATGGAACCGCTGGAGGACATTTATCCCTGGCCTTACTTTATCCCGGTTCTTATTTCCTCCAATTCCCCATAAACCGCCATAGCCTCTCCTTCTTCGCTGCTTCCCAGCAAGTACCGGACGCCTTCTTTTGTCTCAACCATCAGGCATGGCATCCTGCGGGGATCCAGGCAGGCCTTCAGGTCTTTCCTGTCTGCCCTGCCATAGTAATTCCCCTTCTTCACCGTCCGCATCTCCGTGCCGCTGCGGCGCTTGATATCCGGCTCTTCCTCTATGACGGATACCGATATGATATCTTCCTTTGGGATGCGGTAAACTTCCTTCCAGTGGCCGGCCACCACCGCCCCATCTTCATACGTAAGGGATATTGGCGTAAATTCATCCATTACGCACCAGGCGCAGACCCACAGCATCCATAGAAACAAGGCCAGCAGAGAAAGGATGACTGCATACTTGATTTTGGGCTTCGCCATATTCCCAGTCAGTCCCATCCCGAACCGATTTTCCACCATATTGCGTTTATCATCCTTATTGTAGTAGAAAATGCCCCAAACCCAATGTTCGTCTTCATCCTGGGCGCAGAGGGCAGGTTCCGGCTGATAATTCCTGCCGGCCTTCTCCATCCTGCGGCTGCAGGCGTAGAGGAATGCCAAGATGCACACGCTAAAGAGGACGCTGGCGCCTGCCATAACCCACAGGAACCATTCCGAAGGGAGATGGAAGGCCAGCATCATGCCCCAGTTCAGGCATCCCGTCGCCCATGCCAGTACCATACAGATTTTCCCCCATTGATAGCTGCGCACCCTTGCAAGCTGCAGGTTATCCCGGCTGCGGAAAGAAACCACTGGAATCCGCTGCTTTTCCATGGCAGACAGGAATAGCGGAAACAGACACTCCACAGCCGCCATCGCCAGCAGGACAGATTCACACTCCCACAGACCCGGCATCTGCGGGTTGTGCCAGATGGCGTATAAAAACAATTCAGCTGCGGCAGGCATGCCCCCAAAAATACATCCCAGATACAGGCTCTTCCGGAAAAACTTTGGCTTTTTCGCAGCTGCCGCCGTCACATCCACAAACACCTTGCCGCCTATCCCTTCCTGCCCGAAACTGGCTGGCCGGGATTCCCGCTTCCGCAGCATCATCTGTTTATTGGCCCGGACGAAGGGGAGGAACAGGCAGGGAATGGTAAGGAATATCCACAGAACCTGGCCGGATATTAGGATGGATTCATAATCCGTAAGCAGGGTCAGCAGAAACAGAGCCAGGCAGAGAAGCGCCCCAAGATTCAGGCCCCTCCGGTAGGACTTCTGTATCGCCTGCACTTTTGGGTCTTCCCTGGCTCCATCCCACAATGTCACGCCATATAAAATCCCGTTTTTCTCCCTTGCGCAAAACCGCATGACGCCATACACAATAGGCAGGACCGGCAGCATGCAGATTGCCATAATGATTTTCAGCCCCATTTCCAACACCTCCTTAAATATGGGATTCTCTGCCATATGCCTGGCAGCATAAATCCAGGAACGCTTCCTTCGTTATCCCAGCTACCTTTGCCTCCGCAGCCAAAAGCCCCAGTTCCTTCCGTATCTTCCCCCCCACCGCCTGCGGATTCCCTGCGCACCGAATAGAAGCGCCATTGCGCCGGTCTGTCATAAGGTATCCTTCCTGCTTCAGGAGCTGGTATGCTTTGTTGGCTGTCATAGTATTAATCCCAACCTCCTGGGCAAGGGCGCGGACGGTCGGCAGTCTATCGCCGTCTGCAAGTTCCCCATTGGCCACCGCCTGTACAATCTCATTCCGGATTTGCTGGTAAATGGGGACGCTGCTTGCGAAATCCAATTCCATAACCATCGAAAAGCACCTCCTGTCCTCACAGATTGTATTATTTATATTATATAGTATAATACAAAAATTGGAAAAATCAACCCCCTATTGACAGCCTCCTGTTTTTGCTGTAATATGGAGCCTGTTTCACAAGAAATTAATAAGCAGACGCCGTCCATGTGTCTTCAAAGACAAGGAGGTATCCTATGGATTATACAAACCTTTACCTGTCCCCTCTTGGGGAAATCACGCTTGCCAGCAACGGGACACAGCTTACAGGCCTGTGGTTCAAGAACCAGAAATATTTCGGCAGCACCTTAGAAGGACAGAATACCCCAAAAGACCTGCCCATCTTCAAAGAGGCCAGACACTGGCTCAGCTTATATTTTGAAGGGAAAACCCCTGGCCCCACCCCGCCCCTATATCTGAAAGGCACCGCATTTTATAAGGATATCTGGGAAATCATGCTTGGAATCCCTTATGGGCAGACCACCACTTATGGGGAAATCGCAAAAAGATATGCGCAGCAGCATAACCTCCCCAGCATGTCTCCCCAGGCAGCCGGGAACGCCGTCGCCCATAACCCCATCTCCATCATCATCCCCTGCCACAGGGTCGTCGGCAGCAACGGAAGCCTGACCGGCTATGCCGGGGGCATTGAGAAAAAGGTAACGCTGCTCACTCTGGAGCATGTGGATTTATCTGCTTTTTCCACCCAAAGGAACCGATAACAGGAGGAAGGAAGAAATGGCCGCTGTCTTAACAGAGGAATTAATATATGAAATACTGTCTGTGGTAGAAGAAGTGCCCGCTGGAAAAGTCGCTTCCTATGGGCAGATTGCCAGGCTGATTGGCAGGGAGAAGAATGCCAGGCTTGTAGGGAAAGTCTTAAGCATGTCTGAATATTACGGCTCCTACCCCTGCCACCGCATCGTAAACCATGCCGGAAGGCTGGCGCCCCATTTCCATGCCCAGCGGGATTTGCTGCTCCAGGAACATGTGGCGTTTAAAGACTGCTTCCATGTGGATATGAAAAAATGCCAATGGGACTGCTAAATCCTGTCGCTGTAAGGCAATGATTTTATATACTCCCCCATACTGTATGCCTTCCCCCTTGGGAATAATCATCAAGCCCACATACTTTGGGTTTCCCTCCCGCCTTTTTGAGCAGCTTCTCTAACTTATCTATTCTTGAGACATCACCTTGGGGAAGGACATATCCAAACGAATTTCTTTTAAAGTAAGGCTTTCCGCATACTGTTCTATCGCCATTTCACATATCTCCTTTTTCATTATGGACTATTCGCCGTTTCCCATGCTCCTATCATAACGCAAACAAATTTTTCCGTCTAATAAAATGCACTTCACCAAATTTTTCTCGAAAATTTGCATAAAATTGTGAATTTCGTCAATATACAAAATATGGTTTTCCGTGTATTATGTTATGCAAGTGAAAATGGTATTTCTACCTTTTCACTGCATCTTGGAAACACATGCCAAGACCATTCTGATACGGAATGACCAACAAAATCATGATAAGGAGGAATCTATTATGCAGCAAGTGAACGTGAAATTTAATGATGTAGATCAGATCAGAGAATTTGTAAGTATCATCGATAAGATTGACGCTAATTTTGATTTGGGCTCTGGACAGAGAATTGTTGATGCAAAATCCATCCTCGGAGTCATGGCGCTGGATTTTTCCGGGCCTCTACAGCTGAAATATGATTCACAAGATGCTGAAATTGAAGAGAAAATTACGCCGTTCTTGATTTAAAATAATCAATAGGAATCCTTAGGGGGACTTAGCCGCCTGGGCGCATGCTCAGAAGCTGAATCCCCCTTTTCCTATCATCCCAGCCGCCGGATACCGGCGATTGGCTGTGCCAAAAGCCTGCATTTGGGATAGCCCTTTACGGCAGCGCCTCATTCATGCTCCCCATGCGGTATCCTGCCAAATCCATTGACACATAAGCAAAGCCATAATCCCGGAACGCTTCTACTACCTTTCCACGGATTCCTTCCTGCAGCAGCCTTGTAATTTCCTCTGGCAGCACTTCTATCCTTGCCATTCTCCCATGCATCCGTACCCGCACCTGTGAAAAACCCATGGTAAGCAGCAGCTCTTCTGCCTTCTCCACCATAGCCAGTTTTTCCCTTGTAATCTCCTCCCCATAGGGGAACCGGGAGGAAAGGCACGCAAAAGAAGGCTTTTCCCATGTAGGCAGCCCCATCTGTTTCGATAACTCCCGTATTTCCTGTTTGCAGAGCCCTGCTTCCCGCAAAGGGCTGCGAATCCTTAATTCCGCCACAGCCTGCATCCCAGGCCTATAGTCCCCTTCGTCATCCACATTCGATCCTTCCGCCACGCAGGCCATTCCCTGCTCCGCTGCAATTTCCTTTACTCTGCTTAAAAACGCTTTTTTACAAAGATAACATCGATCCGGCGGGTTCTGGCAAAAACCCTCCACCTCCAGTTCATGGAAAGGGAATATGATTTGGCGTATGCCTTCCTTTTGACAGAATGCCTTCGCCTCTTCTAATTCCCTCCCTGGGAAGGAGCAGGAATGCGCCGTTATGGCAATCGCCTTCTCCCCCAGCGCCTCATGGGCGGCTTTCAGCAAGAAGGTGGAATCTACCCCGCTGGAAAAAGCAACTGCGACGCTGCCCATTTCTGTAAGAAGCCTTTTTAAAATTTCCAGTTTTTTAACTGGCAATTGCCTTGTTTGGAACCTATCTTCTATTTCTATCCCCTCCATTAATTCTTCACCTGCACTCTTTTTATCATAATTCTTTTTCATCTTCTTACCTTGCTTCTATAAATTTTTTCTTCTGCTTCCCTCGCTTCTATAATTTTTTCCATCTGCTGTCTTCCTTCCACTTCTTTTCTATCCGCTATTCTCCTTCCCACTCCAGCAGCGCCCCATTTTCCCGCAGCCAATTCCGGCGCTTTCTGTAATCCGGCAATATGGCCTCCACCAACTGCCAAAACTGCCGGGAATGGTTCAGGAAAGCCAGATGGCACAGCTCATGAACAACGATGTAATCTATGATTTCCTGGGGCGCCATCAAAAGGCGCCAATTAAAATTCAAGTTCCTTTTGCTGCTGCAGCTCCCCCACCTTGTCTTTTGGTTGCGAACAGCAATGCGGTTCACGCTCCCGATTTCCTTCTGGGCTGCTTTTTGGGCTGCCTCTGCCACCGTAGGGTAATAAGCCTGCACCCGCTCCGGGAATATTTTTCTGGCCTGAATGATGTACCACTGCTCCAGCTCCCCTTTTACTGCCGAACGCTTCGGCGATTCCAACCTGACAGACAGGGTCTTCCCTTTCCGGTCCAGAACAATTCTCCCTGCCGCCTCGGCATTCTGGCCTGGGACAGCTTTATGGAATTGCAGCCGGTAATCCTCCCCTAAAAAGCAAAAATAATCGCCCTCTTGGAAAGTATGTAATATTTTCTTCTGTTCCAATGCATATAACTGGGAACGTTTCCGCTCTATCCAGCCAGCCTTTTTCTGCACGAACTGATCAATCTGGCTTTTCGAAAGCCAATTCGGCGCCTTCACCTGTATTGTGCCATCCTTTTTGATTATGATGGAAAGGCTTTTTCGCTTGCTTCGAGTCAATTGATATTTTTCCATGAAGCTCCCTGCCCACTTATTGGTAGTTGCCTGCCGCAAGCAAGCCATCGCATGAAAAGCTCCATGCAATGGCTTACGGCAAGCAAGAGACTGCGTTATCTTATCTTTTACATTCCAC
>CAOKUK010000058.1 GCA_948472595.1 uncultured Eubacterium sp. | reverse complement strand
CTTGCTTAAAACCTCTTCCTGCAGGAGCCAAAGCCCTTTCCTGCGGAGCTGGTTCAGCGCCCCTATGGTAAGGAACACCCCTTCTTCCATCTCCACGTCCAATTCCGAAAACACGAATGGGGTATCCCCTGTCTTTCTCATTTTCTCTAAAACGGTGTCCTTCGATAAGGGCTGCTTCCTGGAAGGCTGCACCTTTTCCCCGAAGGCCTCAATGCGCAGCCCTTTATATTCTAACACAAGCTCCGCCGGACTTTCGCAGGAAAGTCTTAAGATTCCTTTTATTTTTTCTTTATCCTCCCCAAAGCGCATGGGCTGGGCGCAGCTTTCTTTCCCCTTTGCATGGGACGGCCTGGCAAGGGCCATCATGCCTTTCCCATTCTGCTGGGTAAAATACCCTTCTGTAAAACCGCTGCGGCTCCCGAAATCCAGCAGCCTCTGATAATCTTCCTTAGAAACCTGCCATCCATCCCGCTCCTTGCCGCTCTTTTTTCTATCTTTATCATTCCCCTTCTGGCTTGCCTCATACCTGTCAATGTATTTCCGATAAATCCCCGTCACCCCTGCCGCATACTCTGCCTGCTTCATCCGCCCTTCAATCTTAAAGGAATGGACGCCGCTTTGGATAAGCTTTGGAATCAGGGAAATCCCGCACAAATCCTTTGGGCTTAAAAGGTATGCTTCCTCCCTGCAGCCATCCGCCCGATAAGGAAGCCTGCAAGGCTGGGCGCACCGCCCCCGGTTCCCGCTCCTCCCCCCAATCATGCTGCTCATCAGGCATTGCCCAGAATAACAATAACAGAGGCTTCCATGCACAAAGCATTCCATCTCCGCCCCTGTCTTCTGGTATATATCTGCAATCTCCGCCAAGGAAAGCTCCCTGGCCGCCACAATCCTGCTGCAACCTGCCTCCAGCATCATCCTGGCGCCATAGGCCCCTGTAATCCCCGTCTGCGTGCTGGCATGAATCGAAAGGCCTTTAAAATGCTGCTTCACAAAATGCAGCACCCCCATATCCTGCACAATCACGGCGTCCAGCCCCGCCTCGTACAAGGGGGCAAGATAATCCCCCAACCCTTCCATCTCCCGCTCCTTCAGCAGGGTATTGACGGCCAGGTATAGGCGTTTGCCCCTTACATGCAGGTAATCCAGCCCTTCCACAAGCTCCCTTTCCGTAAAGTTCTTCGCATAGGCTCTGGCCCCAAACCTCTCCCCTCCGGCATATACGGCGTCTGCGCCAGCCTGCGCCACAGCCTTCAGTACCTCCAAAGACCCTGCCGGAGCCAAAAGCTCTGTCTTTCTTCCCTTCAATTCCTCCCTCCCTCTTTCTGCGCCGCCCCCTTCCTCTTCGCCTCTTCCTTCTGCTCCTCTACCCAATTCCCCCATTCTGCGGCGGCGCTGTCCAAAAAGCCCTCGAAGCTCCGCCCCTCCTGGCTCTCCTCCCCTGCGGGCGGCTCCTTGCCGCCCACCGCCAAAGCGTCCGCTAAGGCTGCCTCCAGCCTTGCTTTCTCCAGCAGGAGCTCCCGGTTCTCCTTCTCCAGCCCTGCCGCTGCGCCCTCCTGGCTCTCTTCCTTAATCTGGGCGGAAATCAGCTCATGCTTCAAATCGTATATCTCCTTGTCCTTTTCCCGCATATCCTCTTCCAGCTTTTCTGCCCGTTCCTTCGCTTTATAATAATCGTCCGCAATGTTCAGCTCCAGCAGGGTGTGCTTCATTTCCAGGGGAAACCGCTTCACCTGCTCCATCTCCTCAAATTCACTGAGCTTCCCATTGATATAGCTCGCTACCTTCTGTAGGTAATCCTCGCTCTCATAGCCGCTTAGGGTATACACCTTGCCGCCAATCAAAACATCTGCACTGGTCTTTACTGACATGTCTCTATCCTCTCCATAGGTACTTACGGCTCCGGCGTAATCTATGGCGATATTTCACCGCCGGCCCCATATTTTTCAGCCCAAAGTTACTCCAATAGCTTCATTATAACTGTTTTTGGCAGAAAAACAATACTATTCTTGCGATTGCGGCACAATTTTCATCCCCTATGGCAGTTCCCCGCTCCTTGCATTCCGCCTCAGAAAATACGGCTTACCCGTTCCCTCGCCATTTCTACAATTTCCTCTGTGCGGTATCTGGCTATTTTCCCGTATTCCGGCCCTGTGCCAAACAAGCCCTCATCCAGCCTGTCCATATCGTAATCCTCACTGGAAAAATAAAAGGCATTTTCCAATGGGTCATATGCCGCAACGTCCCTTAGGCTGCACAAGACCCCCAAGGAATCTCCGCCAAACTCTAAGACATAGCTATAAGTATCCCCTACATATAAGACGGAAGAAGCGTCTATCTGCTGCCATCCAGCAAGACTGAAGGTGCTGTGCCCAAACGGCTCCGTCTCTGACAAGGTTCCAGTGCCCGCATCATAAAGGGCTGCCTTATCCGAAAACCCAATCAGGAGCTTCCCGGTATCCTGTATCCAATACAGGCTTAAGGGGGGGCCGTCAGCTATTTGGATATTTTCTGCATGGCCTTCCCTATCTTCTAGGACAACGCCGTCTCCTGCAATGCGGGCTAGATACTGCCCATCCCCGCTGCTGGCCTCCTTCTCCTGAAAAAGAGCCGGAAGGTCTTTAGGCAGTCCTTCGCAGCGCTCATACCGCCTGTCATAAGCCCCCTGCTGGTATTGGATGATATCTGTGCCAGACTTGGCATAATAGGTGTCTCCACGCTTCTGGCACCCTGACAGTTCTTCCGGAAAATAGGCATAGCCCACCAGCCTGTCCGCACCATCCTCACGGTACAGAAGATCCCCATTCTCCAGCACAAATGCTGTCCTCCCCTCTTCCCGCCAGGCCTCTATGATAGGCGCATCCATCCCGCAAGAATCCAGGCATTTCCCGGTTCTGGAATCAAAAATTCCGCATTCCGCCCCATAAGCCAACAGGATTTCCCCTCGCCCATCCTCCGCCAGCTCCAAAAAAATAATCTTTTCATCCAATGCCCTGTAGCTCCTGTCCGCTTTCCATACAATCCTTTTTTGCAAAGGGTCATACCGGCTCAGCGTCAGCGTCTTTTTTTCGGAATAATATTGGACAACCTGGTTTATATAAACCGTATTCATGCCAAGGCCCCGCAGGATGTACAGCTGGCCATCCTGCGCAAAGAACAGCCTGCGCAGCGAGAATTCATAAAAATCCCCCGCCTCTTCTGAAGAGACTACCGTAAACTTTCCCTCTTCCACATTATAGAGGACGGCCTCCGACACTCCGGCTGCTTCTCCTGCCTGCATAAATGCAATGCTGTTTTTATCTGGGGATATGGCCACCGGCGTATCCTTCACCTCCAGTTTCCCAGCGCCGGGCAGCACCGATTGCTGGAGAACCTCCCCCTTTTCCACATCTAAAAGATACAGCTTTTGCCCCGTGACCACGGCGGCCATGGATTGATCCCCAGACAGGGCAATCCCCTCTATAGGCTCCCCAAACTGACACCTCCACGCCTCTGCATCCCTGTCAAAATCATAGCAGCAGATTTGATCCCGCAGCACAAACAGATATCGGCTTTCCTCCCCCACCAGAAAGCTTTCCTCAAACTGCTCCATGGTCCATGGCGCCGCAACCGCCTGAATCTGTTGGCGGGAATCCGTATCCCAAATATACACATGGCCATTATCCGCCGTAAACAGGCGCTTCCCATCCCAATCCAGGAAATACTCCCCAAAACCGCCTTCTTGCTCCAAAGGAAACAACCCCATAGCCGCCATATTCTTCTCTGCATCGGCAGGGAGCGCATAGACGCCCATGGCTTCCGCCATCAGACGCACCAGCCCTGGCAGGGACAGCCCATCCTCTGCCAACAAGTCATAAGCGCGCAGCGCCTGCTCCAGCGCCGCCGCCGTGTCATGCCTCTCATAGCTTTGCTTTGCCTGCTCCGAAAGGTACAGCGCCTGCCCTTTCAAAGCCTCCTTGTGCTCTTTCGCCAGCTGCATGGCCTGGCTGGCAATCTGCCTGGATTTTACTGCGGCATAGCCGAGGAAGCAAGACAAAACCAGCAGGCAGGCGCATGCTGCGGCAGATATGCGCCGAATCTGATACAGCTTCCTCCTCTGCTTTAGCGCATCAAAGGTGGTCTGCAATATCGGCGCCGCAATTTTCAGCCTTACATCACCCTTTATTTTCCGCAAGACCTGCCGTTTCTTCCCGGCTCTCGCATCCGCTGCCAAAAGGCGGTTCCCATCCAGGCATATTTTCAGCAACGCTTCCGGGAACACCTGCTCAGGCTCGCCTTCTATCAGGACTGCCAGGATATGCGACGCATCATGGTATTCCAGAAAGGCCTCTATCTCTTTCTTGACCCAAGGGGATTCCTTGGTGGCTTTTGAGCAGATTATAACCAGCCATCTGGACTTTTTTAAGGCTTCCCGTATGCACGCCCCAAAATCTGCGCAGGAGGCCAGCTCCCCCTCGTCTAGGAAAACCCTCCGGATAGGCCTTTTCCCTGGCAGCCCGCCCCTGCCATACCACTCCAAGGCATTTTGCAGGCATTTTGCCGCAGGCGTATCCAGGGCGCCGTGCTTATAGCAGATAAATGCGTCATACTCCGCCGCAGACAGCGGGTTCCTATAAGGAGCCAGCATCGCCAGAAAGTCCGTCACTTCCCGCAGCATCTCTTCCGTGTCGGCATACCGCTCTTCTGGGCAGCTTGCAAGGGCCTTGGCCAAAATAGACTGCATCCAATCTACCAGATGCTTCGGGCATTTCGTCTTCCTTATGGAAAACCTGGGAATGTAGCGCCCCATCTTGTTCATGGAAAGCTCGTTTGCCGAAAACCTGCGCCCAGTCAGCAGGTACAGCATCAAGTAACCAATGCTGTAAATGTCCGCCGCTGCGCTCAGCCGGAGCGACCCGTCATTGCCCACCCGCATCTCCGGAGCCGAAAAGCCAGGCGTCGAATACAGCACGCCGTCTGTTATCTTATCGCAAAAGCCGTCTGCCGCCAATTTCCTAGAAGAGCCGAAATCCATCAGGGAAACCATGCCGCTCCCATCCTCTAACACCCCCTTAAGGAAGATATTCCCATCCTGAATATCCAAATGGAGGTACCCTGCGCCGTGCACTTCCCGAACCGCATAGAGCACCTGCTCCGCAATCCGGAAAACCTGCCCTACCGGAAGGTGTCCCCGTTCCTTTAAATAGTGTTTCAGGGAACATCCCTTTTCCGAAAGCGATTCCATAATGGCGATGCTATTGCGGGCTTTGTGGAAGGAAGCGCCGCCATCCTGGGAAATCTCAACCTCCTGAAACGCCTCTAATATAGGGGTCAGGCGGAAGCCCGTATGGTAGATTTCTCCTGTAACGGCATTTTCCGCAAGCTGCATTTCTTTTGCGCGCTCCAAATACCGCCATGCCTTTGCATCCTCTTTTTCCGGCTGGATTTCCCCCGTATCCGTCCTGGAAAAACAGAATTTTTCCGATAGGGGGAAGCATTCCTTCAGGGCATATAAAATAGGGCTTTTTGTATATGCGCCGTTTCCATCTGGCAGGCATTTCTGAACCGGATATAAAATGCTCCCGCCGCCTTCCCCAATCGGCTCCCCTATGATTTGATATAAAACCTTGCCCGGGACACGGATGGACGTCCCTTCCTTCAATGGTGTCCTCATGATACATTCCTCTCCCAATCTGCTTAAATGCTATTTTTGGACAGCGCCTAGACAACGCCATGGGATAGCGCCTTCAAATACTGCTGCATGTTTGCCAATACCTTCATTCCATCTGTTTTCAACAATTCCCCCGCATTTTGCACCCGCCTCTGCCGTTTCCATCTAGTGCAGCAGGCAATTACGCCCAATAGGACCTCCTGCTGCTCAGGCTCCCAAGCAACGGCGCAAATCCGCACCTGTTCCTTCCAGGAACGATCCATCTCAAAATTATGCGGGGCTTTTTTCCCTGTTATCCTTTCATAATAGCAGGCCATGAAATAATACAAATCACAGGAGGGCTCCGCCCCAAAAGCCCCCCCTTTCAGGCAGAAATGCCTGTATTCCGGTGGAAACAGCGGATTATGCCACCCATAAGCACAATTTCTCCACTCCTTTGATTGGGCATAACAGGTACCACCTGATTCATGAACTTCCCGCATCCTCCTGAGATGTTCCAGCAGCAGACAAAGTTCCACCATAATGCAGAAAACCCCCGCTTTTCCTAACGTTTTGTCTTTACCTTCTTAACCTTTGACCAAGAAGAATCATACCTAACCCCATTTCCTGTTTTATACGTCCGGATTCTGATATAATAGGTTTTGCGCACCTTCAGCCTCTTCACCGTCAGATTGGTCTTGCCAGAGCCTTTCACTGTTTTTAGGGCATTGCCTTTCCTGAACTTTTTATCTGTGGAATACTGCACCTGATAGCCTGATACGCCAGGCTGTTTTTTCCAGCTTATCTGGAAGGATTTGCTCTTAGCCTTCGGCGCCCCTAGAATCGCCGTTGCCCTTGGCTTCCCCTGCGTTTTTCCTGTATCCGACTTCTTTGTGGTAAGATTTTCCTTCCCGGGCTCTCCTGGCTTGGGACTCTCCTTCTCAGGCTCTTCCTTCCCGGGGTTCTCCTTCCCAGGTTCTTCTTTCCCAGAGTTCTCTTTCCCAGGCTCTTTCTTCCCAGGATTCTCTGGGGAAGGCTCCACGGACTGGCGCTCCTTAAAGCGAACCTTCACTGCCACAGCGGACGCATCCTTCGCATCCGTCCAATCCGACGCCTTCGTGAATTTATATTGGACAATATGGACCCTGTCCTGGTAAGTATTCATCTTATACCATGCGCAGCACCGGTTCCCATGGATTCCGTAAGAGCCGTCGCAGGATACGCCGGATTTGCACCAGACGCGCCCGCCTCCGTCAATCCAGTCTATGAAATAATAAGGATACCCATTGTCTGTCCCCAAATATCTTGCCGTTACGCTAGAGGACAGGATTTCATCATAATGCACAAATTTTCCAGTCTGTTCATAATTTCCCTCCCTCCCCGTGCTTGGCCCGCAAAAATGATAATACACGGAGCGAAGGAGCGCCCTTGCGTCCGATGTGGGCAGGTCTGTCGCACTGGTATAGGGATTTCCTGTATTCTGCCACTCATCCCTCACAACGCCTGCATTGTTCCACCCTGCTCCAGGCGAAGACTCCTGGATCTTTTCATAATAATTTTGGTACTGGATGTCATACCGCTCCGCAGACACCCCTTGGGGAATGGACGTGCCGTAATGCCAGCCATCCTCCTCCTTCTTCGGAGGCTCCACAAAACCATCCTGATAGCTGTGCCCGCAGGCGGAACAAGTATGGAGGGTATAGCCCTTCTCCGTCAATGTGGGGGCGACTGACTTCACGGCATATTGATGGCCCTTGGCTGGGATGGCTTCCGTATAAGAAGCGCCGCAGGAACAGCGGTATGTTTTCACGCCTGCCTGCGCACAGGATGGCTGCGCCGTGACTGCGGCGGAATAGCTGTGGGTGTGGACGGCATTATATCCCTTGTACACATGCCCCCCATTGTGAATGCTGTACCTGGTCAGCTTCTGCTGCGTCACCGTCCCCCGGTCGGAAAAAGAATCGTAGCAGTACAGCACCCCGGTCTGCTTTGACAGCGCATTGTCCAGAAGGACAAAATGGCTTCCGCCTGTATTCGTCCCACTTACGTGTACAATCGTATAATATCCGGCATTGATATTGTACCACAGCTGCGCATCATCAGCTCTCCAATAACCCAGGTACTCCAGGCTTTTTCCCCTTGCATTTGCATAATAGACCGGCGAACTGTGGTCTCGCATATTCAGATTGGTGCTGCTCGCAATCCCCCCATTTGCCAAAAGCCATTGATACCACGCATCTGGGTTGAAGGAAGGCTCCCGGTTGACATTCGCCTCATAGAGCATCTTGGCCTGCGCCGTAATCAGGCACCCTACCTGCCGCATCCCATAGTAATCCGAACCGCCCTGGGACCAATAGCGGAAATCCCCGCCAAAAGAAGCCGCCTGTGCCTTCGCCGTCCCAAATGCCAGGCAGAGCAGAACCGCAAACGCAGCCGCCCCTCGCCGCATCCAAGCCATTCTCCTATGTGCCGCCTTGTTCCTTGCCCATTTTCCTTTCATCATCCTCTTCATTTCCATCTCTCCTTTTTTTGTTTTATTGGGGGTTCCCCTGTTCTTATGATGACAGGATAACACATGGATTTTCTCTATCCGGCTTGCGTTTCCAAGTTATTTTTCCTATTCCCTTTTGCCCCGCCCTGTGCTATAATCTAATGAAACAAATCTACGAAACCACATTGCAAGGAGGCCTTTATGCTGAATATACTCGACTACTGCGCTCCAGGCGCACTTTGGCCTGGCATACGCTCCTATGCCGCAGACCACAGGGAAAGATATGCTTTGCCTGAAGGCTTTGACGATGACGCTCTGTTAGGCATGCTCAAGAAAAATGCAAAGGCAGCCCTTCCTCCCAATGAATACGATGCCTTCCGCAAAGCCATCACCGCATTGAAAAAAGGGACTGCCAATTCCTTGAAAAAAGAAAACCTCTACCGCTTATGCTATGTCCTGCAGCTGGGCTCTGACACGCAGGCGCAGAATCTGTTCCTGAATTACCTGCACCAAAATGAACTGTCGGCCCGTTCCCTGGACGAATTTATCTTAATTACAGCCTTAAAATTAAGGCTTTCTTGGAAAGAAACCTCCGAAATACGCCAGCTTTTCCAAAAGCAGATTGCCTCACAGCCCCTTTCCCCCTCTGCGCTCTGGGAAGGCGATACGGCGGAAGTATACCACACCGTCATCCATGAGCAGCTGCATACCAAGGACGACCTCATCCATTTTTTAGGCGACCCGGAAAACCTGGCTTTTTTTGCCAAGACCCGCAACACACAATACCTCGCCCTGTTCGATGACGTGGAATTAGAGGTTCTCTATCAGGCCGAGCCAGAGCAGCTAATCCGAATGGTCGCAGATTATGGGAATCCGGAACGGGAAACCATCCAGGAATACTACCATTCCCTCTTTGGGCTGCAAGATGACAGCAGCCATGACGCCCTAAGCGACAAGGAAATCTCCCTGCTCAGCGACAAATTAGGCCATGTTTTTATGACCTATGATAATTTCTGCCTCTTGGTCCAGCGCAAACGGCCTGCCGATATTTCCTCCGGCACATTTATCTTGAGCCTCCTCAAAAAGCTTTTGACAGAGGACGCTGATTTAGAGCATGATTTCTATGTCAATTTCTTAGACCCGAATGAATTCCAGGACATATGCAACGACATCCTCATCTACTTTGGGTTCCCCATCCTGAACCCGGCCTGCGACAGTTTTGAGCGCCTGCTGCTGGATGTCTATGAAGAGACGCTCCGCAAAAACCCCGCAGTCTCCAATCCCCAATTCCAAAGAATCTATCTGCAAAGCCTGCGGGATTACTTACGGCAGATTGCCTATGCATAACCGCCCTATTGGAAGAACAGGCCATTAATCCGTTCTTCCAACTTCCTTGCCCCTCTTTTATTCAGCATCTCATAGGTATGCACTTTGCGATCCTTCGTGCAGATACGCACTTTCACCTTATCCACCATATCAATGGAATGGATATGCTCAAACGGAATCTCATAAGCCGGTATTCCTTTCGTCAGCGCCGACCCAGCCCTTCCAAACAGCCCTGCATAAGCGGATGCTTTAAAATGGTTTATTTTGGAAAGGATAAATCTCTGGTTCGTCATTGTGATATACCAGTCTAATTTAAAGGGATTATTCCCCTCGACCCTCACCTCGGTGGCTTCTAAGAGCATAACCTCGTCCATTCCCATATTCCAGCTTTTTTTCGCAATACTCTTATCCTCGCTCAGGGCAATAATCCCTAATTCCTCATCCTTCTCCCGGCCTTGCACAGGCGGTTTTGCAGGAGGCTCACCCACCTCCTGCAGCCCGGCCTCTACTCGCTGCACTGCAACCGCCTCAACGGTAATTTTAATCTGTCTGCCTGTCTTACTCTGTCTCATGCTATCCTCATGTTGGTTTCTCGGCATCAGCGAAAAAGGAAATCCGCATTGGATACACTTTTCTGCCACATCAGACATTTCTTTCCCACATTCCGGGCATCGTATTAAAGCCATAATTTTTCACCACTCCCTGCTATTCTTACTGATTCACAACCGTAAAGCGCATTCCCCGCTACATGGATTCTTCCAAACCCTTGCCTTTCACTCACCGGCAGGCGTGAAAATATCTTCAAATTGGATATCCTGTTCAAACTCTTCAAAGCTTTTATTAATTTCCTCCTGCCTTCGGCGCTCAACCGCAGCCTGTTCATTCGCCATCCTCCCAATGAACCACAGCACAAACAACACAATGGAAATCACAGCTATGACAACCCTTCTGCCCCCAGACTTTTTCTCCTTTACCTGAAACCGCTTCGCTTCTTCGCTGCTAATCTTATTCTCTTCTTCCCCAAAAGGCTGCGCAGATTTCCCTGCCCCTCCTTTGATTGGATGCCCACAATAATTACAAGAATCCGCAAAGCTTGATACTTCTCTCCCACATTCAGGACACTTTATTAATGCCATCCTCTTTTTCCTTCCTCTCTGTAATTTACATTAGCATCAGGCGCTCGCCATTTGCAATTTTATAAAAAACTGCCTGTTCTTTTTCCCGCATAACCTGGCCCCTCTCTTTCAGGCATAAGAATTCTGAGCCCGAGGACACATACTGCCCATTTGTAATGTCCTCTACAGATGAGGCAAGCAGCCTGCGCAAATCCTCCACATAAATATCCTTTGGGATAAAAACCTCATAGTCCCCCCCAACTGCGGGAACTCCCAACCTAACCAATACTTTATCCATGTCCCTCCCAGCTTGCGGCAGACAGCAGCAGTTCCTCGCACCAAGCGAGCTTGGATGCATTCTCATCCTTCAGGGACTGGAAATCACAGACCAGGCCGTCTAAGAACTGCCTCCTTTTTTGGACACTCCTCTCTATCCTCTCTGCCTGCAGCATTATTTCGTGCAGCCGTCCCGCCTTTGGCGAAGCAAGGCTTTTTTCCTCCTGATACCAAAGGGACAGCATGTCTTTGAATTCTGATAGCCTCCGGCCGGCCTCCTCCAACACGAGGGCGTGTTCCCCGACGCCCGCAAAATTCAGTTCTATTTCCATAGGCAATCAGCTTTCCGAAATGCCAAGCATTTTTAAGGCAGCCTCCGCCTCGTCTATAAGACCCCCGGTCAGCGTCTTTTGCTTTGCCATATCGGCAGACGTCCTCTCATAAGA
>CAOKUK010000057.1 GCA_948472595.1 uncultured Eubacterium sp. | reverse complement strand
GCACATCCTCCCCAGCCAGCTGGTAAGTGCCGGAGGTGGGGCGGTCCAGGCAGCCGATAATGTTCATCAGCGTAGTCTTCCCGGAACCGGAAGGCCCCATAATAGCCACATATTCCCCCTCCTCGACCTGGAGCGACACATCCTTCAGCACTGGAACCACAAGCTTTTCTTGTTGGTAGTCTTTAAATATATTCTGCAAATCCAATATCATCTCTGTTTCCCTCCAGTCCTAACCTGCCACCCTTAGCCTACTGCGCCGGAGGCATCTGTCTCATCCAATATCCCCTCCGGGTCTGCGCCGTCTATCATATTGTCCAGGTTATCCGATGCGCCGTCCTCAAAAGACTCATCTTCAAGCCCGCCTTCCATACTATCCTCAAAAGACCCATCCTCAAAGGATTCGTCCATCATTTCGCCATCCATCATTTCCCCATCCATCATTTCCCCATCCATCATTTCGCCATCCATTCCGCCGCCGGCTGGCATATCGCCATTTTCAGCTCCGCCCTCTCCTTCTTCGCCGCCTTGGTTGTACAATGGGGAGCTATAATCCACCTCTGAGGCGTCCGTCACTGCCGTCACGCCTTCATACAACCCCTCCATGGGGGATGCAATGGCATCCTCGTCCGTAAGGCCAGACAGAATCTGGTACTCGCCCAACTCCTCATCGTGCTCTCCCAGCTCCACCTCGCGCTTTTCCAGCTTGCTGTTAGAGTCTGCCGCCCAGACATATGCCTTCTCGTCCTCCTGCACAATGTAGCCCTCAAACAGCCATATCCCTTCCTTCTCTTCCATCTGCCCCTGATCCAGCTCGATGAACAGGTGCTGCCCCATCATCAGGCCGTCCGTGGAATCCAAAGAGACATAGAAGGGGTATTTCGTAGCCCTCTCGCTGCCGCCGGAATCAGAGTACATCATCATCTCGTTATTGTTATTGGACTCTTCTCCCTGGGTGTCAATCTTGGTAATGGTGCCGTTCCATGTCTGCTCCTCATCTACCCGGGAGCGTAAAATCACGGGCTGATCTTGGGACAGCATCTGGATATTCAGCTCGCTGACCGTCCCCTTGACCCGGAAGTCCCCCACGGCAATGACTGTCATGTATGCGGCGTTCTCGCCAGCCATCTCAGGATCTGTCTTGTTGATGGTCTTCACCATGCCTGCGATCTTGCTCTTCACAACAGCGTTGTCAATGGATTCCTGCTTCTTCTCCATCTCTGCCTTCTTGCTCTCAATGTCATACTCCGTCTGCTTGATGCTGTTTTCCTTCTCCTGAATCTCGGCTGTATATTCAAACCTCTCGCTCTCCGCCACCCTGCTCCGTTCCCGGGTCAGCTGGTCGATCTGGTTCTGCAGGGAAGTAATCTCGTTCTGCTTCTCCTCTAACTCCAGCGCGCCCTGCGCAATCTCCCCCTTTACAGTCTCCATATCGTATTCAAACAGGGGAGACCCTTCCTCCACCATGTCCCCCACCTCCACAAACACCTCCTTCACCTCGCGCTCGGCGTCCTTATTCACATCCCAGCTCTCCTGCGCCTCCACCACGCCGGAATAGCGGTTCTGTGCGCCGGAGTTGGCGGAATTCAGTGTGGATACGGATTCTACGTATACTTTATCGGCGCTGTCTCCCCCGCCGCCATTTTGCTTTAGGAAATACCATCCTCCCCCTGCCGCTGCTGCCACAATTACCACAACCGCTGCAATAATGCCTGCTTTTTTCTTGTTCATTTCTTTCCTCCTGTTCCTCCAGATAATTGTGCGACAGAAATTCTGCCAGCCGTTCCGCTGGCAGAGCTATTGCATCTATCTTATCGTTTCGCTACCATCTTATCACAAATCGGTGATAAATCTGAGTGAATTTTCTTAAAATTTTCTTAAGAAACGTCTTGAAATTTCACCCCGATTTTTGTAAACTAGAGCTATGTAGCTTTTTCACAAGAACTTTTTCACTTTTAAAATTATTTTGATCATTTTTCAAGTGAGAGAGGCATCCTAACCTGTCCGAAAGGAGTGATCAAAATGAAGAAAGCCGTCAACCAATCCACATTGACCTACATCTTGAACGCAATTTCCATCCTGACATTGGCCTTTATTGCAGTCAGCCTGATTTCCTACAACCGCGTCAGCAACCAGCTCAATGTGGCTAACGACGAGCGCTTCCAATTGACCTACAATGCCAACCGTTTCATGAACGGTTCTGCCTACCTGACCAATGAGGTGCGGGCCTTTTCCGCCACCGGCCAGCAGGAACATTATGACAATTACTGGAATGAGGTGAACACCCTGAAGAACCGGGACAAGGGCGTCGCCGCCATGCAGGAAATCGGCATCACCACGGAAGAGCAAGCCATGATTGATGAGATGTCCTCCCTTTCCAACAGCCTGGTGCCCCTCGAGGAGCAGGCCATGGAAAATGTGCAGGCCGGGAACCTGAAGGAAGCTTTAGACTATGTCTATGGCTCTGACTACAGCTCGGCAATTGCCAAAATCAATTCCCTGAAGGAACAATTCCTGGATACCTTGGATTTAAGGACTGCAGACGCAATCACACATTTGAGCAACTTGCAGGAATCCACCCGTAACTTTATGTTCCTTGCCTTGATTCTGGTGGCCCTGATACAGCTTTCCATCGTCTTCATCATCAACCGAAAGCTTCTGCGCCCTGTCCATGCCGTGAAGAGGCAGATGGGGGAGATTTCCCAAGGAAACCTTTCCGCCGCTTTCTCCCTGCAGCCAGACACCTCTGAAATCGGGCGGCTGGTGGAGTCCATCCACGAGACCAAGCAGGAGCTGAAAAAATATATACATGACATTGATTCCAAGCTGGCACAGATTGCCCAGGGAAATATGGATTTAGCTATTGAGAATGATTACCGAGGGGAATTCCTGCCCATCCAGAATGCGATGCGGCAGATATTGGACTCCTTGAACAATGCCTTGCTCCGTATCAATGACACGGCAGAGCAGGTGGCGCAGGAGTCTGAGCGGATGACCTCCGATGCTCAGGTGCTCTCCAGCGGCGCAGTGGCGCAGGCTTCCGCCGTGCAGGAGCTGTCCGCCAGCATCCAGGAGCTGTCCAAGGAAGTGGACCGCACCTCCGCCGACGCCAACGAGGCCCGGGAATGCTCCACAGCCGCTGCCGGGCAGCTGATGTACAGCAACGGCAAGATGGAAGAGCTGACCCATGCCATGGAAGATATTTCCACGGCCTCGCAGCAGATTGGGGGCATCATAAAGACCATTGAGGATATCTCTTTCCAGACAAACATCCTGGCACTGAATGCGGCAGTGGAAGCCGCCCGGGCCGGGGAGGCCGGCAAGGGCTTTGCCGTGGTGGCCGAAGAGGTGCAGAGCCTGGCGAATAAGAGCGCCACTTCCGCAAAGGACATTACGGCATTGATTGAGAATTCCATCCGAATGATTAAACAGGGCACGAACCTGACCTCAGAGACGACCACAGCGCTGGCCGGCGTTATGGTGGGTGCCAAAAAGGCCACGGACTTGATCGAAGAGATTGCCGCATCGGCCACGCAGCAGTCGCAGGCACTCCATCAGCTGACCCAGGGCATGGAGCAGATTGCGGACGTAGTCCAGACAAACGCCTCCACGGCAGAGAAATCCGTAGATTCCGCCCGCAGCCTCATGGGGCAGGCAGAGGAATTGAAAGTGGCCGTGCATCGTTTTAAGCTGCGCGGGTAATATTGTCACTTTAAATCAAAGACCCTCGCAGGAATAAAAATACGCCTCACAGAACTGCGGCTTCTGGAGGCGTATTTTTTCTATTCGAAACTTCTGCTTTTTACAAGGGATACTTATCTGTCAGTTCTTTTACAGCCTTGCGCACGTCCTCGGAAGCCGCTTCCCCCTCTTTTACCATCCTGGCAATGCATTCGGCCACCTTGTCCATATCCTCCTCACCAAAGCCCCTGGAGGTGATGGCTGGGGTGCCCAGGCGGATTCCGCTGGTGACAAAGGGAGATTTCGGGTCATTGGGGATAGTGTTCTTGTTGCAGGTGATGTTGACGGAATCCAATAGCTTTTCCACAGCTTTCCCTGTCAGCTCATAGGGCGTCAAATCCACCAGCATCAGATGGTTGTCCGTGCCGCCGGACACAAGCTTGATATCCCGCTTCATCAAGCCCTTGGCCAGCGCCTGGGCATTCTTGGCCACATTCTGCTGGTACGCCTTAAAGCTGTCGTCTAACGCCTCTTTGAAGCAGACAGCCTTAGCAGCAATCACATGCATCAAGGGGCCACCCTGGGTGCCCGGGAAAATGGCTTTATTGAAATTAAACTTGTCCGCCATCTCCTGGCTGGCAAGGATCATGCCGCCCCTGGGTCCCCTCAGCGTCTTATGGGTGGTCGTGGTCACCACATGGGCATATGGGATGGGAGATGGATGGAGGCCTGCCGCCACTAAGCCTGCAATATGCGCCATGTCTACCATCAAATATGCGCCCGCCTCGTCTGCAATCTCGCGGAAACGCTTGAAGTCAATAATCCTGGCATAGGCGCTGGCTCCGGCGATAATCAGCTTGGGCTTGCACTCTAGGGCAATCTCCCTCACCTTGTCATAATCAATAAACCCTTCGTCATTTACGCCGTAAGGCACAATCTTAAAATAAGTGCCTGAGAAATTCACAGGGCTCCCATGGGTCAGGTGGCCGCCGTGGTCTAAATTCATCCCCATCACCGTGTCCCCGGGCTGGAGCATGCAGAACTGGACTGCCATATTGGCCTGTGCGCCGGAATGGGGCTGCACATTGGCATACTCACAGCCAAAAAGCTCCTTCGCCCGCTCAATGGCAAGCTCCTCTACCACGTCCACGCACTCACAGCCGCCGTAGTAGCGCTTTCCGGGATAGCCCTCCGCATATTTATTCGTCATGGGGCTTCCCATTGCGGCCATAACCGCCTTGCTTACCCAGTTTTCAGATGCGATTAGCTCAATATGGCTGTTCTGGCGCTCCATTTCCGCCGTGATGGCGTCCGCCACCTGAGGGTCTGTCTTTTTCACTTCATCAAATGAATACATGTGTCTTTTTCCTTTCTCTTTTTCCCTTATCTTAGTATGTTATAGGATAGAAGTCAATCATTTTCGTCATTCTTCCCCTAATTTCAAAGCAATCGCCACCCCTGCCGCCAGGGCGAGAAGGCCGGTCAGCAATTTTAAGACTGTCAGCGCCCCCATGGGGTTCATAAGCAGTATGGCAAGGGGCGAGGAGACAATCAGGCCGATAATTGCCCAATAGGCATAGTCCGGGAAGCGCTGGAAGATAAATTCCACTATCTTTGCGATGGCAAAAATCCCAATGACTACCCCAATCCCAAAGGGAACCAATACATAGCAGCCCTCCAGGACTCCAGAGATATCGGCCTTTAGGAGGCTGTCGATAAAATCATTGACCTGCTCCAGCACCGGGGTGTAATAGCCAAGCAGCATCAGCATCATGGAACCGCTGACGCCCGGAATCACCATGGTGGCGGAGGCGATGACCCCCACGCCCAGCAGCTTCAGCACATTCCAGAAGCCAAAAGTCAAATCTGCGGCTGCGCCCTCCTGCTCCCCCAACAGCGCCAGCCCTGCCACCAGGCAGAAGAACGCCAGGAAAGCCAGGATATGGCCGCCTCGGATGGACTTGCCCTTTACCTTGCGCGCCATGGCGGGAAGGCCGCCGATAATCAGGCCGATAAAGAGCAGGTTCGTCTGGAAGGGGGCTTTCGCAAACAGAACCTCAATGATGCGGGCCAAAGCCACCACGCCGATTGCCGCGCCGATGATGATTGGGATTAAAATCCGCATGCTTTTCTTAAATTCCGAGATAATGTGGGTGGCGGCATGGATGATTTTGTCATAAATCCCCATGGAAACTGCCATGGTGCCGCCGCTGACGCCTGGGATGATATTCGCAATGCCGATTACCATGCCCTTTAAAACCATTTTTACCATATTTGCACTCCTAAATCATTCATTGGCCTAACATTTCTTTTGCAGATAACCCTCCAAGAACCCCAGCAGCACATCCATTTCCTGGTCAGTGCCGATGGAAATGCGAAGATAATTGTCAATCCGGGGCTTCGGGAAATAACGGACATAAATCTTCGCTTGCTTCAGCGCCTCAAACAGCTCCTTGGCCGGGCACTCCGGATGGGTGGCAAAGATAAAATTGCTCTGGGAATCCAGGAAGGAGAACCCCAGCCGCCCTAGCCTTTCCTTCACCCGCTCCCTGGTATGGACAATTTTCTGCAAAGTCCCTTGATAATATGCATCCTCCTTTATGGCCGCCGCCCCCACCGCCAGAGCTGCTGCGCTCATGGTATAGGAATTGAAGGAGTACTTTGCGTCATTCAGATACCGAATCAGCTTCTCATTCCCAAAGGCATAGCCAATCCGCATGCCTGCCAGGCTCCGGGATTTGGAAAAAGTCTGCACCACCAGCAGGTTGCCGTATTGTGGGAGCAGCGCCAGGGCGGATTCCCCTCCAAAATCAATATATGCCTCGTCAATGATGACAATGACACCGGGATTGGCTTTTAAGATATCCTCCAGCTCCGCCAGGGGCTTCGCCACCCCTGTGGGGGCGTTGGGGTTGGGGATGACAATGCCCCCGCACTCTCGGCAGTAATCCTCTGTGCGGATTGTAAAATCAGCATCCAACGGCTGGCGCTCAAAGGGAATCCCGTATAGGCCTGCCCATACATCATAGAAAGAATAGGTGATATCCGGAAACAGGATGGGCTTCTCCCCATTGAAAAACGTAAGGAAGGCCATGGCCAGCACATCGTCAGAGCCCACCCCCACAAATACCTGGCTTGGATTTAGGCCATAGCGGGCAGCCAGCGCCTCCACCAAGACAGATGCGCCAGGGTCCGGATACCTCCTCAAGCTGTCTGCCTCTACCTCCCGAAGCGCGCGCATTACGGCAGGCGCTGGGGGATAGGGGTTCTCATTCGTGTTCAATTTAATGATTCCTGCGCCGCTTGGCTGCTCCCCAGGGGTATAGGGGGTTACCTTGCGCACATTCGCTTCCCATGCTTCCATTATTTTCTCCTCCCTAACATGAATCGCTAAATAAGCCGGTACTCCTTTGCCAGCTTCTCAAAGGCAGGCAGAGAACGCTCAATCATCTCATAGGAGACGCAATAGGCAAGGCGGACATATCCCGGGCAGGAAAAGGTGGTTCCGCCTACCAGGAGGAGGCGGTGCCGCTTCGCTGCCTCTACGAATTTCTTCTCGTCCGCATCCGGCGACTTTATCCACAGATAGAAGGCGCCCTGGGGTTTCGCACAGGCAAAGCCCATCTCCGTCAGCCTCCCGTAAATAAGCTGGCGGTTCCTATCGTAATAATCCACATCCGTCTTTGCGCCAATGGATGCCACCAGCGCCTTCTGCATCAGAGATGGGGCGTTCACAAACCCCAGCGTACGGTTTGCCACAGACAGGCCGCTAAGAGCCTGGGAGCAGTCCGCCATCTTGGGGCAGGCTGCAATGTAGCCAATCCGTTCTCCCGGGATGGACAGAGATTTGCTAAAGGAATAAGTCACAAAGGTGTTGTCGTAATAATGGGTCAAGAATGGCACCTCATTCCCATCATAAGCCAGTTCCCGATAGGGCTCGTCCGACACCAGGTAAATTTCCTTCCCATAGGCCTCCTGCTTCCTCCTTAAGATATCCGCCATCCTTTGGATAGTCTCTGCAGAGTAGATTACGCCCGTAGGATTCACCGGGTTGTTGATAATGACGGCTTTGGTGGCCTCCGTAATCTTTGCCTCAAAATCTGCCAAATCCGGCTGGAAGGTCTCCCTGTCCGGCTGCACCTCGCGCAAGACTCCCTGGTGATTGGCCACATAGCCTCGATATTCCCCAAAATAAGGGGCAAGAGCCAGCACCTCGTCGCCTGGATCTAGCAATGTCTTGAACACCACATTCAAGGCTCCGGCCGCGCCTACAGTCATCACAATATGCTCCCACTGAAAGCTTGTGCCAAAGCGCCTGTTTAAATCCTCTGCCACAGCCTGCCGGGTCTCTGGGTATCCAGCATTGTCCATATAGCCGTGGAGCTCTAGAGAGCTCACCGTCCGGACTGCGTCCACCACAGCCTGGTTAAATTCTTGGGGAACCGGCGTCATGGGGTTCCCAAGGCTGAAGTCATACACGTTTTCTGCGCCAAACTCCTGAGCCATGGCCTTCCCCTCCTGGAACATGGCGCGGATGGCGGAACTGCCTTCTATTTCCTGCTGCATTTTCTTTGAAATCATCTCTGTCCTCCTCTTCATTTGCTGCATGGGTCTTATTCTACCACAAGTCTTTGCAAAAAAAAAGGGCATAGCGCAAAAAGTTAATCCAGCGGATAGGTTTGGGGGTAATATTTGCGGCTCAGGAATGCCCTCGCTTCACCAGAGACGCCCCTGCGCCAAACTGCGCATTCCGCAAGGAACGGATTCAAAAAAGAGAAGGCTGCAACAAAAAAGGTTACAGCCTCCCCTTTCCTCCGCTGTGGAATGGAAACCCACTACAGAACTTATTTATTTTTTGCCTGATGGAATTCCCTTATCACATCCAGCGCCGGCAACGGACGCCCTTCATAGTCAAACAGGGCTTGGTTTGCCCACTCGTTGCCGCAAGGCCCCGGGTCTTTTAGGTATTTTAAAGAAGCTTCCGTGGCCCAGCCGCTCCCTGGGATTGGAATCCAGCCTGGCTCACAGTAGAAGAATCCCCTGCCATGCCCGCCCGGCACATTGGCCAGACGCTTCATAAAGTCGCCAATAAACTTAGCCTGGCCTTCCTTGGTGGCGGGGTAATCCATGCGGCTGGCCTGCCAGGGCTTAATGGCCATGCCTTTCCGCTGGGAGGGCTCTAGCTTCTCATAGGCTGCGTAATCCTCCATGGTAAAGGGCATCGCCACCCCTGTCACAATCAAGTCTTTCCCATACCGATTGGCCAAATCATTCAAATTATACTGCAGGTCTGCCAACGAGCCGTGCCGATAAGGGAAATAGGACATCCCGATGATATCAAATTCTTCCCCGTCATTGGCAAAATAATTGTCAAACCATTCCTGGTACATCCGATTGTTGCACCCATTGTCCAAATGGAGTATGATGGGGATTTCCTCCTCCATGGCGCGCACCGCACAAATGCCGGCATTCAAAAGCAGCGCAATCATCTCATAATCCGGCCATTTGCCATCCGGCCACAGAAGGCCGCCCGACACGCCGCTCCCCAGCTGAATCATGCTTGGGAACACGCCCTTTTCCCGGAAAATGCGCAGCACGGCCAAGGTATAGTCGTAGACTGCATATTCCAGGCGCTTTCCTGTAAAATCATACCAGGCCTTGGGCTTTATCTGCCTGTCCGCATCCGCCCAGAAATCGCTGTAGTGCAGGTTCAGCATCCATTCCATATTCCGATCGCGCACCCGCCTTGCCATCTCTACCGTCTTGTCAATGTCGTTGGTCCCTGCCCCATAAGGCTCCCCCTCCTTGGAATAAGGGTTATTCCATAGGCGCAGGCGCACGGCATTCATGCCATATTCCTGGAGGATGGACAAAAGGTTCCACTCTTCCCCATCCTTGTCGTAATAGACTGCTCCAAGCTGCTCCAACTCCAGGAAGGTCGATACATCCATCCCCTTAATAAACTGTCTCTTCTTCGTGATGCTCTTCATCTTACCATCCCCCTTTCACGGTGCTAAAAGGTATAGTGACAGTATAGCACAAAAAACCATTCTTGACTACCTTATCCGGCAGATTGGAGCCAGATTTTAGCAAATCCCGCAAAAGCTGAATCGGAATTCCATAGGCTTTCTCGCATCAATCCGATATTCTGGGTGCACAGGCGTCCTCCAGCTGTCGTCCCCCCCGATTCCCATTTGCTGCATGGCGGCCCGCACAACGGTATAATGCACCTGGGGCAGCTCATAGGGATGCATGGCGCTCTCTAACTCATGGGGGGTATAAGGCAAGGCGGAAAAGCTCATCTTGTCGCCAGTGAACAGGACGCCCCTTCCTTTCTGGTCTGTAATCTTCGCCCAGCGCACCTCTGTCTTATTGCCGCATTCTTGGGGAACCAGATATTTGGCAATGTTGTCGGCCACTTTATTGCGGTAAACGCCCAGCTTGGCGCCGCGCTTTCTGTCCGCATAGGTTTCCCCAGGGCCATTGCCATACCATTCCAAGTTCTCATAATCCGCATTGAACTTAAACAGCACGCCAAATTCCGGCATGTCCCCCAGCTCCTCCACTGGGTCATAGCCCAAGGTCACTGTAACTGTCCCGTCCCCAAAGACCTCATAAGACAGGCTGCATTTGCTGACAGGGCTTGTGGGCATCTGGTAATAATAAGTAATGACGGCGCTGTGCTCTTTTTCCTCTAAAACGGGGTTCTCCTGACGGCTCTCATCCAGACGGAAATACAGGCTGGCGATTTTCCATTGGGCATAACGCCCCATCATGTCCGTGCCGCAGTCGTTGTCCACTGGAGCGCGCCAGAAATTCGGCATGGGAATCTGCTCTATCAGCTCCCTTCCGCCGTAGCGGTAAGACACCAGGCCTTCGTTGAGCCTGCTGAACAGACATTCAAAATGCATGCCCCGCACGCCGATATTCAGCTTGCCGTTGGTGACAGTAAGAGGCTCAGTGACAGGCCGGCGCTCTTCTTCTATGCAGAACACGCCTTGCCCAAAGGCCACTTCGTGGCCAATCCCCGCCCAGTCTGTGGCTTGCTTCAGGCGGAAGGATACGGTCACCGCATATTCGCCCGGATCGTCCGGCACTTTTATGGGCAAGGGGAAAGACTCCTCCTGCAAGGGCGGCACAGCCGCCTCCAGCCGCGCCTGCGCCAGCAGCTTCCCTTCCTTCTCTAAGAGCACGGCACAGTCATAGTGGCTGGTGTTGAGGAACAAGTTCTTATTCTTCACCAGGACGCTGTCTTTGGAAACCTCCGCTGCGATATTCTGGTAATTAAACTTCACCTCCTGCATTTTGGGGGATGCGTCCCGCTCTCCGCCGTAGACAATCCCATTCCCGCTGAAATTATAGTCGCAGGGGCGGTCGCCAAAGTCCCCGCCATAGGCCTGGAACTCTTTCCCATAGCGGTCCTTCTTGCCGATGGATTGGTCCACATAGTCCCAGATAAAGCCACCCTGATACAGGGGCTCCGTATCTGTCAAATCTGTGTATTTATGCATTGCGCCGCAGGAATTCCCCATGGCATGGGTATACTCACAGCAGATAAAGGGCTTGCTCCGGTCCTTGGAGAGGAACTCCTGGATTTCCGCCACCGTGGGGTACATCTGGCTCTCCATGTCGCTGGTATCATTGTGCCTGCGGTCATGGAAGACCCCTTCGTAATGCACCAGCCTGGTATCGTCCAAGCTGCGGAACATCTGGGACATATGGTAGATGA
>CAOKUK010000056.1 GCA_948472595.1 uncultured Eubacterium sp. | reverse complement strand
ACGTCCGCTTTTTCATCAAAGGGCACAATCTCATAGCCGGCCTGCTCTAGCATCTGCTGCATGGCCTCTGTCTCATATGCATTTACCTTACACCCCAAATTGTGCAACGCTGCTTTCCTCATACAAATTTGTCCTTTCTGCGGCAATTTGCCGAAAATCCTGTCGAATTTTGCGCCTGAATTTAGCCATGACGCTATTGACTTTTATTGGAAAAGAAGATACTATAAAAGGGAAGTTTTCTACCACAACAAATTATTACGATTAAGGAGGCTTTTCATGAAAACAGTACAGATTTCACTCAACTCCATCGACAAAGTTAAATCTTTCGTAAATGCAATCACACAATTTGAGTATGATTTTGACCTGATTTCCGGAAGATATGTGATCGATGCAAAATCTATTATGGGTATCTTCAGCCTTGACTTGTCCAAACCGATTGACTTGGCAATCCATGCGGAAGCCGACGAGGACAAGATTATGGAAGTCTTAAAGCCATACCTGGTATAAGAATAGATGCAGGCGCTTTCCTTAAGCTCTGCTTGGCGCCCATACATAATAGAGCTGCCGCATTAGGCGCGTCATTTCGCGCATGAGCTAATGCGGCAGCTTTTTTGGCATTTCTGCATCGCATTCTGCTTTTGAGATTCCAATCATTCAGCTTCCACTACAATCGTTTCTGCCGTCTCAATGGCAGCCTTTACCATCCCGTCAATCTGCTCCAGCAGCTTCTGCTCGGAACGCCGGATAGCCTTTCGGCTCGGCTTGGTCACTGGGTGCTTCGCCACAAAGATGGTGCAGCAATCCTCATAAGGCAGGATAGACGTCTCATAAGTGCCGATTCTCTCCGATATATTGATAATCTCAATCTTGTCAAACCCAATCAATGGGCGGTAAACCGGAAATTTGCACACCTCATCCGTAGCCGCTAGGGAATGCATGGTCTGGCTGGCCACCTGGCCGATGCTCTCCCCGGTTATCAGGCCCAGGGACTCGGTTTCCTCCGCAAAATGCTCCGCAATCCGCATCATATAGCGCCGCATGATAATGGTCAGCTCGTCATGGGGGCATTTCTCATAAATATACATCTGGATGGCCGTGAAGTCCACCACCTTTAAGTAAATGGGGCCGGCGTATTTCGCAATCACCTTGGCCAGGTCTATGACCTTCTGCTTCGCCCGCTCGCTGGTGTATGGGGGCGCATGGAAATAAACGGCGTCAATCTTTACGCCGCGCTTGGCGATCATATAGCCTGCCACCGGGCTGTCAATCCCGCCGGACAAAAGCAGCATGCCTTTCCCGTTGGTGCCCACCGGCATGCCGCCGGGACCTGGTATGGTCTTGGAATAAATGTTAATCATTTTACGGATTTCAATATGCAGCATAAGATCCGGACAGTGCACGTCCACCTTCATATTGGGGAAGGCCTCCAGGATGCGCTCGCCCAAAGCGGCGTTCACCTCCATGGAAGGCATTGGATAGCTCTTCCTGGCTCTGCGGGTATGGACCTTAAAGGTCAGGGCTTGGGAGCCGCAGCGCTCCTTCAGATATGCAATGACATCCTGCGCCAGTTGCTCAAACCCCTGATCCTCCCTGATTTCCACAGGGCAAATGCCCACAATCCCAAACACGCACTGCAGGCGGCCTATCACTTCCTCCTGGTCACAGCCGTCTGAGGCTTCAATATAGATACGCCCCTGCTCCTTGGTGACCTGGAAATCGCCTTCGACAGGCTTTAGCGCATATTTTATCTGATGGACTAAGGCGTCCTCAAACAGATGGCGGTTCTTGCCCTTAATGCCGATTTCTCCGTACTTGATTAAAAATGCATTTGACATGTGCGGAATCCTCCTGTATTGAATCAATTTTGGTCAATGCCTTGTGAATTTCTGGAGCATGGGCACCAGCGCCTTGAGGGCGGACAGGCAGTATTCCACCTCTTCTAGGGTATTGCCTGGGCAGAAGCTGATGCGCACGGTAGACTCCAAGGCTTCCTTCCTAAGCCCGATTGCCTGCAGGGTGCGGCTGGGAGCCGGCTTATGGGATGCGCAGGCGCTTCCAGCCGATACATAGATGCCCTTGTCCTCTAAGGCATGGAGCAGCACCTCGCTGCGCACGCCCTCCACTGTAAGGCTCAGGATATGGGGCGCCCCATCTCGCCCCACCTTCCCGTTGAACTGCGCCCAGGGCTCGCTTGCCAACCCCTCCACAAAGGCTTCCTTCAAACGGTACAAATGCTCCTGCTTCTCTTGGAACCGGCTATAGGCTTCCATGGCGGCCTGTCCCAGCCCTGCAATTCCAGGCACGTTTTCCGTGCCAGAGCGCAAGCCTCTTTGCTGGCCTCCCCCATAAAGGATGGGGCTTACCTTTGCCTTGTCCCTTAGATACAAAAAACCGCTCCCCTTTGGCCCATGGATCTTATGGCCGCTGACAGACATCAGGTCAATCCCTTCCCTTTGGGGATAAATCGCATACTTGCCGTAGGCCTGAATTGCATCCACATGGAACAGCGCCTTGGGGTTCTTCCTTTTTATGCGCTCCGCCGCCTCTGCGATGGGCTCCACTGCGCCAATCTCGTTGTTTACATACATTATGGATGCCAGGATAGTCTCTGAGGTGACGGCCTCCTCTAACTGCTCCAAGGAAATCCTGCCATCCTTGTCCACATCCAGATACGTGACGGAGAAGCCCTGCCCCTCTAAGAATTTCATAGGGTTTTCCACGGCTGGGTGCTCAATCCTGGTGGTGACCAGGTGCATGCCGCTGCGCCTGTTGGCCATGGCGGCGCCGATAATCGCCATATTGTTGGATTCGGTGCCGCCGGAGGTGAAGATAATCTCCGATTCCTTTGCCTTTAAGGTTTTTGCGATGCGCCCCCTGGCCTCTTTGATATAATTTTCCCCTTCCATCCCCTTTCGGTGGAGGGAGGAGGGGTTGCCATAATCTTCACACAATGCCTTCACCATCAAGGCTTTCGCCCCTTGCGAGCATTGGGTGGTGGCTGAATTGTCAAAATATGCTTCCATTGTCCTCTCCAAATCGATTGATTAGTCCTCCAAGTTATAAATCAGCATGGCCAAAGCCGCCGAGGCTGCAGTCTCCGTGCGCAGGATGCGGTTTCCCAAGGATATGATTTCCATCCGCCCCTTGAGCGCCTCCTCTTTGGCCGCCTCTACCTCCTGGGAGGAAAATCCGCCTTCCGGGCCTATGAAAATGCCAATTGTGCCTTCTTTCCTTAACTTCTGGAACACTTCTCGGGTATGCGCCATCCCCCGCTCCTGCTCATAGGGGAACAGGAGGGCGTCCAGGCTCTTGGCATCCTCCATAGCCTCCCAAAAACTTCGGATGGCTCCAATTTTAGGGATGATGCTGCGCTTGGACTGCTTGGCTGCGCTCTCGGCTATGGCCTGCCAGCGGGCGCGTTTCGCCTCTGCCCGCTTGGCGTCTAATTTCACCACGCAATTCTGCATTGCCACAGGGACAATCTCATGCACCCCCAGCTCAATGGATTTCTGTATGACCCATTCCATCTTATCGCCTTTGGGAAGCGCTTGGAACAGGGTAATCCGAACAGGCAGCTCCGTCCCCTGGCAAGCCTCAAGGATACGAAGCCTTACCTGCCCTTTCCCAAACTCAGTAATTTCACATAAAAAGTCTTTTCCTTCATTATCGCTGATGCGCACCTGCTCCCCAGCGCGCATGCGCAGAGCATTTTTGATATGGTTTACATCACTGCCTGTAATAATGGCTTCCTGGCCTGTAATCTGCCCTGGCTCTACAAAAAATTGAAACATCCTATCCCTTCTTCCTGGCTGTTATGCCAACCCATTCGCCTTGGTGATTTATTTCCAGGATTTCAAATCCTGCCGATTGGATGGCATCTGTCACGGCCTCCTCCTTAAAATCAATAATCCCGCTGGAAATATATATGCCGCCCTCTTTCAGATGCTTTGGGATGGCTGGGCTTAAGGGGATAATGACATCCGCCAAAATATTGGCTACCGCAATATCATATCCCGCACCCACTTCCTTTTGTAGCTTGGCGTCGTCGATCAGATTTCCTTGGTAAAATACAGCCTTCTCGTTCGGAAATTGGTTCATTCCCAGATTCTCCCTGGCTGCCTCCATGCAGATAGGGTCAATGTCCGTCCCTGACACATGGCCTGCGCCCAGCTCCAGGCTGACCAAAGACAGGATCCCGCTGCCGCAGCCCACATCCAGGACTTTATCCCCCGGCCTAAGGTATTTGCAAAGCTGCCGAATGCAAAGCTGGGTAGTCTCATGCTTTCCCGTGCCAAAAGACGTCCCCGGGTCAATCTCAATCACATGGCCGAAATCCTGCCTGTCTGAGACCTCCTCCCAGGTAGGCTTAATCAAAATATCCTCTATCACAAAGGGCTTGAAATACTGCTTCCAGTTATTGATCCAGTCCTTGTCCTCCGTCACCCCCTGCCGGATGGAGCCTTCTCCGATTTCCACACAGGCGCGCAGCCCCTCTAATTCCTCCCGCACTTGGCCAAGCAGCTCTTCATGCCCTTCCTCGGCATCCAGAAAGAAGCTTACGTATGCCACGCCTTCATCCGGAGGGAGTTCCGGCAGGATGTCGATATACAGCTTTTCCTTATCCTCTGGGGACAAAGGGATGTTGTCTTCAATCTGCACCCCCTCCACACCCAGGTCCGCCAGCATGCTGCTGACGAAATCCTCTGCCTGGGTGGTGGTCTTTATGGTGTATTTCTTCCATTTCATTCTGTCTCTCCCGTTATCTCATTTTTATGCTCTTAGCGGCGCTATAGCTCCCATAAACCTTTGCGCTTCCCACTTTCCTGTAAGCCCGCACCTTGAAGCTATAGGTTTTTCCCTTTTTCAGGCCGGATTGGGCATGGGATACCTTTTTGCCGCTGGTAAGGGTCTTCACCTTCTTATATTTCCCATTTCCATCCTTCATGTACACCTCATAGCCGCTGGCTCCCGCCACCTTTTTCCAAGCTGCCTTTGCCTTCTTGCTCCCGCTCTTCTTTACGGAAGACATTTTTACCTGAGCCGGCGCAGTGGCGGCTTTTACAGTTGCGGACTTGGCGGCATAAACCTTTTGACCGTCTGCTTTTTTGTAAGGCGTAATCTTCAAGCTGTAATCTGTGCCGGCCTTTAACTTGGTAAAGGTAACGGCATTGCCGCTGACATCCTTGGCGCTGATTTTTTTCTTCCCCTGAGAAAGCACCAGCTCATAGCGCACGCCGCTGGCCTTTTTCCAAGTAAATTTCAGGGAGCTGGCCGTTGCCTTGCTAACCTTTTGGCCAGAGACATTCCCTGGCTTTTGGGGAGCGAGCTTGGGGATTTCCTCCGTATACGTGTCGCCGCAGACACTGCAAGTATAGGTTCGGACGCCTTTCTGCACAGTGGTGGGCTTTTGGGTAATGGCAGAGCGGTAATCGTGCCCTGGGCAGGACACCTCTACCTCCACTTGGATATCGGACACCTCTTTATAATTGTGGGTATCCTCAGGCACATATTTCACCAGGTATTGGAATGTCCCTTCCCGCATAAGCTGCTGGCCTGCATTCGACTGCCACTGGAAGCCTTTCGGGAGCTCCACAGAGCGAAGCGCCTCCCCTGCCATGCCTTTCAATCCTGCCGGAAGCTGATATTCCGGCATCGCCTTCCCAATGGAAATCTCCAGCTTTCCTTCCAGCGGCTGAAAGCCACTGCGCTCCACGCGGTACGCTACCGAATAAGTTCCTGCGTCTGCCAAGTTGGGCTGCGCATCGCTGTATTTGCCGTCTTCCCCTAAATAAAGGACACGGTCCCCTTCCAAAAGCCCCTCCAGCACAATGGCCGCCGGAGTGCCGTCATAAATTTTCTCCACATCCCGGGCATGGACGCCCTCTATCTTAGGCAGGCTTGGATCCTGCATCTCTATCTCTTCCGTATAAGAATGGCCGCAAAGCGTGCAGGTATAAAGGCGCTCCCCTTTCTCGGAAGCCGTCGGCTCCTTAGTCACAGTAACCGTATACTGATGGCCTGGGCAGCTTACCGCCACCTGCACTTGGATGCCTGTGACTTCCTTGTAATTCTTCGTATCCTTGGGCACGTATTTCACCAGATACATAAATGTGCCTTCCTCTGACAGCTTCGTGGAAGGTGGCGTCTGCCAGGAAAAGCCCTCTGGAAGGGCAATGCTTTCCAAACTCTTCCCACTGTCCCCCTTAAGCCCCTCCGGCACAATGTAGGGAGGGGTTGCCTGTTCGATTGTCACGGCGGCCGTCCCGGCAAACGGCTGATAGCCGGAGCGCTCTATGCGGTAGGATACTTGATAGGTTCCCACATCCACCATTCGGGGCTGGGTCTGGCTGTAATTCCCATCTGCAAGGGCGTAGGTTACCACATCCCCGTCACGTAGGCCTGTTATGGAAATGGCCTTTGCCTTCCCATCGTAGACCGCCCGCACATCCTCTGCCCGAATCCCCGTGATGGCTGGCAAGGGCAGCTTTTCTATCTCTTCTGTGTAGGTATGCCCGCAAAGCGCGCAGGTATAGGTTCGAATGCCCGCCTCGGTTGCCGTGGGCTCCTTGGTCACCTCTGAGCTGTATTGATGCCCTGGGCAGCTTACGGTTACCTGCACCTGGATGCCTGTAACCTCCTTGTAGTTTTTCGTATCCTTAGGCACATATTTCACCAGATACGTAACTATGCCTTCCTTAGACAGCTTCGTAGAGGATGCCGTCTGCCAGGAAAAGCCTTCTGGAAGCGCAATGCTTCCCAAAGTCTTCCCGCTGTTCCCTTTCAGTCCGCTTGGCGCCGTATATTGGGGCACTGCCTGCTCGATTGTCACCGACGCCGTCCCGGCAAACGGCTTGTAGCCCTCCCGTTCCACACGGTAAGACACCTGATAAGCCCCAGCATCCACCATTTGGGGCTGGGTCTGGCTATAGGAGCCTCCCGCCAAGGCATAGGAGACCACATCCCCGGCCTGGGTGCCCTTTACGGCAATCCTTTTGGCCGTCCCGTCATAGACAGCCTGCACATTGTCAGCGCTAATCCCCGTAAGCTCCGGGAGCACTTCGGGCTCCAATTCCGGCAAAATATGGGTCTTCACATCCTGCCTGCCATTAATTTGGGGGTTATCCTGAAGGGCATAGCGCAGCTGGTTCCCCTGGATGGCAAATCCATAAATCCAATAGTTCGCAGGCATTGTCGGCTGGTAAACGGCTACCGTCTTGCCATCGCTTCCCAGCCTGCGTATCTCATTTTTCGTATTGAAGTAAATGTTCCCATTGGCCTGATCCAAATACATAAAGCTGGCAGGGTAGTAAGACGAGCCTGTCGTCCATGTGTCCCCAGCGTAAACCGTTGACTCAGAACTCCCCAAAAGACTGCTCTTCTTTACCAGATTTACTTTCCGGGCGCTTGCATCATATTTGGAATAATGCCAAGCCCCTTGCTGGTAAATGATGGCAGAGGTCACATCCGTCCAAAATTCATCGCTATAGGCCGTAGAAGTCGCTTTATAATCAGAAACCCATGCATAATGCTTATGCTCATCGTCTGACATGACGCTGTCACTCAGCAAAAAGTAATTATGGGTGGCGCGCCCCACCAAGTCTCTGACAGGGTCATCCCAGGTCACATCCACATGGTACCATTGGCCGCCTATGTATATCATATTCCAGGCATGCGCCATTTCGCTGCTGGACACCATGATGCAGGGGACTTTGAAACGGTCCTTCATGATATAGGCAAACGCTCCCGCATACCCATCGCACACTGCCATCCGATTCACCAGCGAGCCATAGGCAGTATGGGAAATAGAAGGCAATGTGCCGCTGTTAAGCCTGTCATAATCATATTCACAGTGCAGCGCCAGATAATCATGAACCGCCAGCGCCTTCTCCAAATCGCTTAAGGAAGGGTCTACTTTGGCTACCGCCAAATCTACTTCCGCCTCAAGCTCCTCCTGATATTTTGGAATCTCTGCTTTCGGATACTGGTATCTCACCGCATAGCTTAAGATATAGCCCCCGCTATAGGAATAAGAGGTGCTTTTCTCCACATAGAAAAACTCCGGATGGTTATTCAAAATCTGAAAGAACGGCGCCCCCTTCTCCTCCACTGAAATTTTGTACGCTGACACATCCACCCGATCCGGGAGTGTCTTCAGCTGGCTCACCACACTTTCCTCCAAGGTCAGGCTGTTCTGCCTTGCCTGATTTGGCCTGGCAGAGCGCTCGGGGTACACCGCTTTGGGCTCCTGAAAATAAATTGGGTCATACTGGTTCTCTTCCGTTAAGGCATCCTCCCCTGTCTGCACAACGGCGCTGTCTGTCTTGGCATAGACCGGAACAGCGGCAAACGCCAGGGCAAATGCCAGAATCCATGCGATCCATCTCTTTTTTCCCATAAAATCCTCCTTTTCTTTTCCTTCCAGTTATATTGTTCCTTCCGTACTTGGTGGCTTTGCTGCAATGGCATTCCTTGTTTTCCCTTAAAATTACGTTACGCTCCCATCCCCCTTTTCTTTCCTATAGTATAATCAAAATACTTTGTTTCCGCAACCTTTTATTCCCCTCAGATTTGCGTCTGGATTGCGCCGCAGTTTCCTATCCATGCCCCAGCGCACTCAAAAAAACGAGATAACAGCCCTTTTCAGGCACTTTTACCTCGCTTTTCTTGCCGCATTTACCTATCTTTATCCTCAAAGGATTCCTTCAGCTTATCCATAAACCCCTTTTTCTTCCCATGCTTCCCCATGCTGGTGGCCGTCCCGCTCTGGCTCTTCAAAGACTGGCTGCTTGCCTCGTCAAACCTGCGCAAGGCCTCCTTGGCCTCTTCATTCAGCCCCGTGGGCACCTGCACCACCAAGGTCACGTAATGGTCTCCCCGCAGGGAGGAATTGCGTAGGGAAGGGATTCCCTTGCCTTTCAGCCTGATGCGGGTATCCGTCTGGGTTCCAGGCTTCACGTCATACAGGATATCCCCGTCAATCGTATTGATTCGCACCTCACCGCCCAAGGCCGCCTGGGCAAAGGATATCGGAGCCGTAGAGTAGACATTCATATCCTGCCTCTGGAAAATCGGATGCCTGGAAACGCTTACCTCTACCAAGAGATCCCCTCTCGGCCCTCCGTTGGTCCCCGGCTCCCCTTTCTCGCGGATGCGGACGCTCTGCCCGTTGTCAATCCCCGCCGGAATCGTCACCTTGATTTTCTTGCGCTTTGCAATATACCCGGCCCCGCGGCAGTCTGGGCATTTTTCTTTGATAATCTTCCCCGTCCCTCGGCAGTCCGGGCAAGTCTCTGCGCTCTGTATCATGCCCAGGAAGGACTGCCTGGTATATACCACCTTGCCCTTGCCGCTGCACTTAGAGCAGGTCTCCGGGCTGGTCCCAGGCTTCGCCCCTGTAGTATGGCAGGTGGTGCACTCGTCCTTCAAGGTAATCTCTATCTCTTTCTCACAGCCAAATGCCGCCTCTTCAAATGTAATGCGCACGCCTGCCCGCAGGTTCGCCCCTTTCATGGGGCCGTTGCTTGCGGAGCGCCTCCTGGATCCGCCTCCAAACAAGTCGCCGAAAATATCTCCGAAAATATCTCCCATATCCATGCCGGAGAAGTCAAACCCTCCCCCGCCGCCCATGCCGCCATCAAAGGCCGCATGGCCAAACTGGTCATATTGGCGCTTTTTGTCCGGGTCGCTCAATACCGCATAGGCTTCCGAAGCCTCTTTAAACTTTTTCTCCGCCTCTGCATCCCCCGGGTTCATATCGGGATGGTACTTTTTTGCAAGCTGGCGGTATGCCTTCTTAATCGCTGCGTCATCTGCGCTTTTATCCACTCCCAAGACTTCGTAATAATCTCGTTTCTGTTCTGCCATAATCTTTTCCTCTCACATTTATCCTTCAAACAGCCAAATCCCCCGCAGCGAACTACGGGAGATTCAACCCTTAACAGCTGCCAACGGTGCAAGCAGGGCTATAAGGCTCCTCACTTACAGCAATAAGCACTTGCTGTATCTATCTTATACCTCTTTATAATCTGCGTCCACCACATCGTCATCCGCATTGGCGTATGCAGCCTCTCCCATATCCGGAGCCGGGCCTGCCTGGCCTTGCGCTGCCTGGGCGTTCTCATACATCTTTGCGAACAATTTCTGTGCGCTTTCCATCAACTTCTCTTTGGCAGCCTTCATTTCACCAAGCTGGTCGTCTGTCATTTCCTCTGCGTTTGGATGCGCCTCTACCATAGACTTCAGGGCATTCAAGTCTGCCTCCACGGCCGCCTTGTCATTGGCGTCCAAGTTAGCCCCAACCTCTTCCAAAGCCTTTTCTGTCTGGAATACGAAAGAATCCGCATCATTCCTGGTGTCAATGGCCTCCTTGCGCTTCTTGTCCTGCGCCTCGAACTCTGCCGCTTCCTTCACGGCCTTCTCAATGTCTGCCTCAGACATGTTGGAGCCTGCAGTAATCGTGATATGCTGCTCTTTGCCCGTGCCCAAATCCTTGGCTGACACATTTACAATGCCGTTGGCGTCAATATCGAAGGTAACCTCAATCTGGGGAACGCCCCTCCTTGCTGGCGGGATACCGTCTAAGCGGAACTGGCCTAGAGATTTGTTATCCCTTACAAACTGGCGCTCGCCCTGCACCACATTGATATCCACGGCTGTTTGGTTGTCTGCTGCAGTGGAGAAAATCTGGCTCTTCTTGGTGGGAATTGTGGTATTCCTCTCAATCAGCCTGGTGGCGATGCCGCCCATGGTCTCAATGGACAGGGACAATGGGGTCACATCCAAGAGCAGGATTTCCCCTGCGCCAGCATCTCCAGCTAATTTCCCGCCCTGGATAGAGGCGCCAAGGGCAACGCACTCATCTGGGTTCAATGACTTGCTGGGCTCTTTGCCTGTCAGCTGCCTTACCTTATCCTGCACAGCTGGAACGCGGGTGGAACCTCCTACCAGCAATACCTGGCCTAATTCCGAAGAGGTGAGGCCTGCATCCCTCAATGCGTTCTGTACCGGGACAGCCGTGCGCTCCACCAAATCATGGGTCAGCTCATCAAATTTTGCCCTGGTCAAGTTCATGTCAAAATGCTTCGGGCCTTCTGCCGTAGCCGTGATGAAAGGCAGGTTGATATTTGTCGTCGTGGCAGAGGAAAGCTCTTTCTTCGCCTTCTCAGCCGCTTCCTTCAGCCTCTGCAGAGCCATCTTGTCATTGGAGAGGTCAACGCCCTCCGTCCTCTTGAACTCTGCCAGCATATAATCTGTAATCTTCTGGTCGAAGTCATCGCCGCCTAAGCGGTTGTCCCCGGAAGTGGACAATACCTCGATGACCCCTTCCCCAATCTCAATAATAGACACATCAAAGGTACCGCCGCCTAAGTCGTATACCATAATTTTCTGCTCTTTTTCATTGTCAAGGCC
>CAOKUK010000055.1 GCA_948472595.1 uncultured Eubacterium sp. | reverse complement strand
ACCCGTGTTACCGCCGTGAAAGGGCGATGTCTTAACCGCTTGACCAAGGAGCCAAAAAGCTGCTGCGCTTCTGTATCAGCAACGCATTAATATTATCACAACTTGTCCCAAATTGCAAGCACTTTTTTTCATTTTGGCAAATTTTGCCAAATATCCAATTGCTATTCACAGCTCAGGAAGGGGCAATCCCCTTCCTATTCCATCTCCTGGCAAAAATGCCTCACCAGCGCCTCGCAGGCCGTCCCTTTCTCCATGCAGCCTTTCCCCTCCAGAAAGGCCTTTGCCTTCTTCTGGTACTCGGCCTCGTCAAATGCGGCGATATTCCCCAAAAGCCCCTCCATGCTGTGCGCCACAGGAAAGGGCGTCTCTTCCAATGGGTAGGAGAGCCCCCTCTGCTCCTGGTATGCATCCGCATTGGGCGCATACAGAAAGCCTGGCTTCCCCAAGAGGAGATAATCGAAAATCCAGCTGGAATAATCCGTAATGCCCACGTCAGACGCAACCATCAGCTCTGTAATCTCCGAATAGCCGCTTGCGTTCAGAACCCCTTCCGCCTTCTCTATCTCCGGCCATTTCCCCTTATCCTTTCGGTGCGCCCGCACCAAAATGCTCACCTCTTTGCCAAAGCGGCTGGATAGAGCCTTGCGCAGCATGGCAAAATCCATGCATTCCCAGTCCCATGGCTCCATGGACCTCTCCCGGTAAGTGGGCGCATAAAGCACAATCTGGTTCCCCTCAGGAATCTTATAGTAAGCCCGCACCTTCTCTTTTATGGCCTCCTTCGCAGAATCCTCTGCGAACAGCACATCATTTCTAGGATGCCCACAGGCAATGACTTCCTTGTCCTTCCAAAAGGAGCCATGGTAGGCTTCCGTCTCATATGCGCTGTTGGAGATGCAGTAATCCACCAGCCTGGCGCTGCGCACCTTTTTGCGCTGGGACACTGCCTCCCGGCGGATATCCTTAATCCCCAGGGAGCCCATGAGGATTTTATAGACCTTCTGCTCCGCATGCTTCTTGATGTCTTCCTTGACCAAATTCATGCCGTCGTCTAAGATAATCTTGGAGCTGTAGACAGCCCTGTAGAATTCCGGCGTCTTCTCCAACACCACCTTCAGCTTGCCGGAACGGATGCCAATCTTCTCATTTTCCCTGCGCTTCACCCAGACCACATCCCAGTCCGGGCAGCTCTTTAAGATGTACTTGCACAGATAGCGGATGTCGTCGCAGTACCTTCCATAGGTGGGGTACAGCAGTATCTGGTTCTTCTTCACCTCTACCTTATTGTACCAGTAAGCCTTGTCCGCCTTGGCCATTAAGGCTTCCTGGTAGTCCATGTATTCATTGTATTGCTTCAGGGTCTCCCCAGTCTCCCCATCCGCCACGATTTTCCCATCATTCAGCCAGATTACCCGGTTGCAGAGCTTCTTGATGGTGTCCGAGCTATGGGACACAATGACCACAGTCCGATCCTCATGGGAAATCAGCTCCTGCATCTTGGCATAGCTCTTTTTCTTGAACTTGCGGTCGCCCACGCTCAAGACCTCGTCAATCAGCATAATGTCCGTCTCCAGAACCGCCGTAATGGAAAAAGCCAGCTTGGAATGCATCCCGCTGGAATAAGTCTTCACCGGCGCATTGATAAAGCTGCCCAGCTCTGAAAACCGCACGATTTCTTCATATTTTTCCTGTATCTGCTCTTTGGAGAATCCCATCAAAAGCCCCGACAGGAAGATATTGTCCCGCCCGGTCAGCTCATTCTGGAACCCCACGCCAATGGACAGGAGGGATACGTTGTTCCCATTTGTCTCGATGACCCCGGAATCCGGGGAAAATATCCCTGCAATGGAGCGCAGCAGCGTAGACTTCCCGCTCCCGTTCTTGCCGATGAGCCCGACAATCTCACCCTTTTTGATATCAAAGGAAACGCCCCGAACCGCCTCGAATCGGTCTGAACTAGATTTCTTTAAGGAAAAAAGAGTCTGCTTTATGGATTTTGCCCTTATTGTCTTATATGAGATATGGAGATCCCTAACTTCAATCGCATTCATTATATCACCTTAACATAATTATTCTCATGCTTGCTAATTGTACGGATGCCGATTATGGATAACGCACAGCCTGCCAGGAAGATTATAAGCAGCACGCCATATTCCACCATGCGGCCATAGAGCAGGCTGTCCCTGAGCCCATTGATGAGAAAGGCCATAGGGTTGAGGTGCAGAAGGTAGGTGCCATACACCCCTTCCACACGGTTTGTAATATTATAGAAGATTCCTGACATGTAAAAAATAAGCCGCAGCACCACCGTGATGATATTGGACAAATCCGCCACATAGACCCCGGCATGAAGCACAATCGTGCAGCAGCCGAAGGTGAACACAATCATCGTGAAAAATATGGGAACCACATTTACCACGTACCAGCTGACGGGCACCCTGTAAATCGGCAGCATAATCAGCACCAGCGTAAATGCGACCGCCATCTTAAACAGGTTTTCCATGATGACTATCAGGATCAGCACATATTTCGGGATATAGACCTTGGAAATGGTCCCTTTATAGGAGCGCACAATCTTCACGCTTTTGTTGACGGACTTGCTGAAAAAATTCCAGGCATTCAGCCCAATAAAGACAAAGATAGGGAAAAATGGCTCGCCTTTTCCAAACACAATCAACGCAACAAAAGAATACACCATCATAAACAGCAAGGGATCCAAAATCCACCACAGCCAGTTCAGGTAAGAGCCGGCCACTTCGGATTTCAGGTTCGCTTTCGTGGCATAGATGATATAGCTTTTATACCGTTTCAAATCCTTCCAAAATTTTTTCATGACTTTTCTCTTTCTCTGCTCCTTGCGGCTCAAGCTATTGCCCGCTAAAATAGCGCACAGTCCGCCTCATGCCCTCTGCCAAAGGCGTCTTTTGCTCCCAGCCCTCCGCCATGGCTTTGGCGGAATCCAAAAAGCCTAATTTATTGGCCAAGTATCCTGCCCTCTCCTGCTCGCTGGCCGGCTGGAAACGGGGCGAAATCCCCTTCTCTGGGAACAGCCCGCACAGGGTATTGGCCAATTCCTTGACAGAGGTGGTCTCCGTGCTGTTGGAGATATTGTAGACGAAATCCTGGAAATTGCAAATTACCTGCATAATCCCAGCCAGCACGTCCCCAATATAAGTCAGCGCCAGCGTTCCGCTGCCATCGCTGTTCATGGTGATATCCTTCCCATCCACCACATTTCCCAGGAAATCCCCCACGACTCTTCCGTCCCTTAAGAGCATCCCCGGGCCATAGGTATGGGCAATCCGCACCACCTTGCAGCCCATCCCATACTGGGCATTGTATGCGGCGCATAGTGTCTCTGACATGCGCTTGCCCTCTGGGTAGCAGGAACGGACCAGCGTGGGATCCACTGCCCCATAGTCGCCTTCTGTCACGAAATCCTTCGAGCCGCTCCCATAAATCTCCCTGGTGGACAGAAGCAGGAAGCCGCGGCTTTCCTTCTCCCTGGCGGCCTCCAGCAGCTGGTAGGTGCCTGCCACATTTGCCAGAATCGTATCTACCGGCGCGCCCATGAACTGCTTCGGCCCCGTGGGGCTTGCGGTATGAATGATATAGTCAATAGCCCCTTCCACCTGCAGGGGCTTCGTCACATCCTGGTACACCATCTCAAAGTCTTCCCGCTCCAGCAGGCTGCCGTATTTTGCCTTTACCTTTTCCGGGTTGCGGGCCAGCCCTATGACATGGACCCCTAGCCCCCTGGTGTCATTCAGATAAAGCAGCAGGTAGGTGATATAAGTGGCAATCAAGCCATTTGCGCCCGTCACCAGCACGGCGGCATTCCGAAATTTCTCCCAATCAATGTCCCGCCTGGACACATTTTCCAAATCTTCCATGATAACCTGATTCAAATCCAGCATAATCTCTCCTTCATCTCTACAGCCCAAATATCTCCTGGCTTTCCCTTAAGTCCACCAACGCCTTGAATATATAATAGTCCTCCGGCGTAGTAATCTTAATATTCGTCGTCTCACAGGGAACCAGGTGCAGCTTCTTCCCCAGCTCCGTCATCAACGAGCAGGTGTCGATGGTAATGGTGTAAGGCATGGACTCTCCTGCCAAATGCGCTTCATACACGTCCTTAAAATAAAAGCTCTGGGGCGCCTTGGCAATATACAGCGTATTCCGGATAATGGTCTTTTCCGTATACTCCTTATCCTCGCTGATAATCCCCGTTTCCGTAAAGGGCACTGCCGTGATGCCATTCCCGAATTCCTTCACGCTCTGGATGTTGTCATTGATGACCTTTTCCGTAATCAATGGGCGCACGGCGTCATGGAGCATCACAATGTCGTTGTCCTTGCAGATACCCTTCAGGTAATTCAGCGCCTTCATCTTAGATTCCTGGGTGTCCTTCCCGCCTGTCAGTATTTTATCCACTTTCGTAATCCCAAACTTCTCCACCAGCTTGGCCAGGTAGCCCTCCCAGCCCGCCACGCAGGGGATTACAATCTTATCCACGTTCGGGTTCTGCTCAAACACCTCCAAAGTGTAAATGATGATGGGCTTATGGTACAGCTCCAAAAACTGCTTGGGCTTCGCCGAATTCCTCATCCGCTGCCCGGTTCCTCCTGCAAATACTAACGCAATATTCATGGCATTCCCTCCTTATAATGCAAATATCCATCCCGTTCCGGCACCCGTTCTTCTTCTGGGGGCAATTTCCTCCAATCCCCATATAGCCTTGCCAGGTAATGCTCATAATTCCCCGGAGTCCAAAACTCATACATTTCAAATTTATGCCGCCGGAGGGGATAAATCCATTCCTTGGGCATGACTTCTTTCCCATACCCCGCCACCCCAAAAAGGCTGCAGACCATCCGGCTTTTGGCGGCGTCCCATTTCGTGAAATACCGCTTACTCCATTTCATAAGGAGCCTCCAGCCCCTGTCTGGTATCACAAAAAGCAGTATTTTGGAAATGAGGCGGATGACTTTCCCCCTGTGTTTGGTGGGCAGTCGGTATACTCCGAGATAATATGCCAGCGACAGGATTTTCTGCAGTCTTTGCTGCCGCTTTTTGGGCGGCACCCCGTCAATCGGGTGGATATCCAGCTTGGGCGCGCATTCCGTCCTGCCTCCTACGGCCCCTATGTCATACAGATGGCCAATCGGCGCCTCAGGGATAATGCTTGATTCCACAGGGGAATACCGAAGGCTGCCCAGCCGGTTTCCCTGCCATTCCATGCAGCGTTCCATTTTTTCAAAATCCCCGCGCAGCATGGCAATGTCAACATCGTCATCCCACGGGATAAAGCCATTATGCCGGTAAGCCCCCAGCGCCGTGCCGCCTACCAGGAAAAAAACCAGATGGTTCTGTTGGCAAAAGGCCTGGAACTCATGCAGCATTTCCACTAAATGTAGCTGATATCTCCTCAATTCCTCCATAAAATCCCACAATCCTCTTCTATTGACAGGCAGGCCTCCAAATGCAGCCTGCCATTCTATTCTGTTATTAGGCAAAGCCCATGAATGCGGCTATCTTCCTATTCTACTGTCGGGGCAAGCTGCTGAATCCAATCTACAATCCTCTTTGCGGAGCAGCCATCGTCCACAGACTGCTTCTCCTCCAAAAATTCCTCTACCCGCTCTAAGAACCGCTCGTTGTCAAAAGCCTCAATCTTCTCTATCAGCTGCTTATGGGACTGGCATACAGGGAAAGGCGTCTCTTCCAGGGGATAATAAAGCCCAGTGTTGGTGTTGTAACGCTCCAAATCCGTGGCAAAGATAAATCCTGGCCGCCTGGTCAGCACATAGTCGTAAATCCAGCTGGAGTAGTCCGTAATGCCCACCGTGGTCACCATCATCAGCTCCTGAATATCCGGGTAGTCCGTCACATCGTATAGCACCTGCTCCCCAGGCGCATCGCATTCCTCTTTCTCCAGCACAATATTCTTCGTCCTCTTGTGCATGCGGATCATCACGGCAAACTCACCGCCAAATTTCCTCTGCAGGGCGTCCGCCATATCCTTATAGTCAATGCTCAAGTTCTCAATCGTAAGCCCTGTCCGATGGGTCGGCGCATACAATACCAGCTTCTTATGGACAGGAATCCCATAGCGCTCGAAAAGGCTCTCCCGAATCTCCGCAATCTGGTAAGGATCTGTCGTAAACAGGATGTCTGTCCTGGCATGCCCCAGCCGCACCATGTCCGTCTCCTTCCAAAACACGGAGTGGAACACATCTTCTTCAAACTGGGAATTTGTGATCACATAATCTGTCTCCGTGGACTCCCGCTGCACCACCCGCTGCCCGCTCTTCCCCCGGGCATTTCGGCAGAGCACGGCATTGTCCAGCCGCTTAATCCCCAAGGATCCGTGCATGGTCTGGATGTGGATTTGCCCTTCTTTCTTGTCAAAATAGTCGGAAAACACTATCCCATTGTCTATCCAAATCTTTGCGCTGTAGACCTCCCGCAGCCCCTTAACAGAATTGATGGGCACAAGCCTGATATTGTCTGGGTAATCGAACTTTTTCGTGTTCTTCCGATTCACCAGCCATACAATCCGATAGTTCAGCCTGCGGCGGATGATTTCCTCATAAATATATTTGGGGTTGCAGGTATAAGTAAAGGTGTTGGTGGAAATCACGATTTTATTCGGCACAATCTTCGAATTCTCCATAATCCGCTTTGACATATAGCCCAGATACACCTTACGCACCTTTTTCTTGACTACCCGGACGCCTTTCATCACGAACCGGTAAGCCTTCCTCCTGCGGATGAACCTGCGGACTTGCCGGAACATTTTCTTTATTTTTTTCTTAAAATTCTTTAACCTATTCATTGCGCTCCGCCCTTTTCTTTCCCTATTGCCCATTTTTCCAGCTGTTCCTCCATGTTCTGGTAAACAGACAGCTTATAGGCTTCATCCATCTCATAAGGCTTTGCATCGCACAGACGCCGGAAAATCTCATCGGGTTGGAATTTTTCCTTCGTGATGAAATTCTGCCGCAGCCCCACCTCTTTCCCAAACAGGATTTGCTTGCGGTTCCATACCAGGCTCACATTCGGAACGCCCAGCACGGACCCAATAATCGCAGAATGCAGCCGAACCGCCATAAAGCGGTCATACCCTGCCAGAAGCTCCACAAACTCCTTGGTAGATGCCGGATTCGCCACAGTAAGCTTGGCGTCCATCTGCAGATCCGGATAAGCCTCCAGCAGCCAATCTATGAATACCGTATCCTTGTCCACCCCATTGGAGAACAGCTCCACGGCATACCCTGCCCCGTGGAGCTTCTGGATAAGGCTGTAGTATACCTCCCCTAAAGCCTCGCGGCTTATCTTGTACATATATTCCCCGAAAATCTTCGTCCTGATTACATTCAGCCCCACCTTTTTGGAGCCTTCCTTTTTCTTGGAGGCGCGGTATGCCTCCGCCGTCCAGAAGGCCGGGTCGCAGACACCCCGCACCACAATGTCCGGATTGTCTATATAACAGTTCCGAAGCATGGCGAAATCATCCCGGGTGGACACATATTTCACGCAGCTGCGGTTGACCGCCGTCTTAAGCAGCTGGCACTCCAGGTTGTATTCGTCATAGCCCTCAATCCCCTGGGCGTTCAGAAGGATGGGAATATTCCTCTTTTGGGCATATTCCGTGACGTCATCCAAAAAATAATGGAAATTCTGCCGGTGGAATTTGATGAGGCCGCCGCCGCCGAAAATAATGAGATCCGCCCCTTCTAGCTTTGGCTTCTCATTTTCTGCATAATTCCGATAGGGCGGCGTCATGTGCCAGACCCGCTTCATCAATTTCTTGGAGACGCCGGGAAAGCAATGGGAAAAAAGCCTGTTCTTCGCCGTACGCCTCAACACGCCCGTCAAAACCTTCCGCACTACCCGCTTGCCATAGTTCATGTTCCTGCTTCGGAAGGACCCTATGTCTATGGGGACAATTTCATATCCCTCAACCTTGTGTTTCTTCAATATGTCCTCAACGATATACCGCGCCGTTTCATAAATCACCAAATCGCCCAAATTGGAAACGTCTAAATACATAAAAGCAATTTTTAATCCCATAATTTTCCCTTCCAGTCCATAAAATGATAAGCGCTTGCAAAAACCTGATCATTTCCCGCATGCATGTCAAGAAAACAAATTCTGAACCTTCAAGGCGGCCTTCACAAGCCGCTTATCCAGAAGGGCCTGCTGGCTTTGGATTTTCTCGCTTTGCTTCTCAATCCGCTCTTCCTGCTTCTGCAGCTTCTCATCCTTTTTCTGCAGCTTCTCGGACTGCTTCTCAATCCGCTCGCCTTGCCGCTGTATTTTCTGCGCCTTTTTATCCACATTTTCCTTTAAGGCGTTTACCCGTTCCTTTAGGTTCTGGTTCTTTTCATCCGCCTTGCCTAATTTCTCCCGCATCCTGGAAACCTTGTCCCGGTACTGCGCCGTCTTCTTCTGGTAAAAAAGAAACTGCTCAAAAGCATAGGCGCCTGCATCGCAGGACAGCATTTTAGACAGCTCAAAAGCGTTTTTATCGGAATGCATCCGAGCCACATCCGCTTTCCCAATGCCCAACGCCGGCAGGGCCTTCTCTTGAAAGAAAGAATACAGCTTTTGGTATTCCTCATAGTCCTCGGCCATGGAAAAACGAAAAGCCATCGTGCCAAAGGCCTTATTGACAAAGCTGCTCCGAATAGCCTCTTCCTCCCATTTTCCGGATTCTTCCAGGAAACCCTTCACCTCCAAGTAAGCCTGCAGCAAGCTCTCCCTCACCTGAACGGCATTTTGTGAGAGGCTGCCTGCATTTCGGAACTGATAATAAGTGACCACCTTGTCCACCACCGTGATTTTCTCCGCCAGGACATAGGCCGCCATGACAAAATACACGTCGTTAGCCTGCTTCAGGGCTGAAAACCTCAGCCCCTTCCCTTCCAAAAAAGCCCTTTTATACAATTTATTCCAAGTGCAGTTTATCCCAAAATTAAATATATACTGCGGGATATCCCGGACGCTGAAGGGTCTTTTCTCTGGAATCTTGTCCCAGTTCAGGTAACACCTCTCCTTTACCTCCCCGGTCTTAAGATCCATCCTGGTAGACTCGCCCACGCAAATATCCGCATCCCGCTCTTTTATTTCTCCATACAGCGCTTCTAAGGCGTCCTCTGCAAAGTAATCGTCAGAATCCCAAAAAATGACATACTCCCCTTGGGCAGCCTTCAGTCCGTTATTCCTGGCCATGCCCGCATAGAGATTCTGCTGATGCAGGACAGTGACCCTGGAATCCTCCTGCCGGTAACGCTCCAGAATCTCCGGCGTGGAATCTGTAGAGCCATCGTCCACGGCAATCACCTCGATTTCCTCTAGGGACTGCCCAAGGATGCTGTCCATGCAGCGCTCTAAATACTTCTCCTGGTTATATACCGGCACAACTACTGACACTTTTACCATACTGCCTGCCTCCAATTATCCCAAAATTCCACTGCCGTCAGCATAAATCATTCCTATTATAACATACGCCATACGGCTGTCAACCATTTTCTTCCTGCCCTTTGCGTAGGATAAGCCCATAAACCCGCTTTCTGAGCCAGCCTGGCTGCAGGCTGATGGCAATGCTAAGAACACACCCCACCAGATACTCCCTAAGCCCTGTGAGCCCCAATTCCCTCTGTATCCCCCGGAATTTCAGATAACGCCTGCAATAAGCAAGGCCTCCCCGCCTCTGAAAGAGGTTCCCCGAGACTCTGGCCTGTACCAGCACTTTGGGAATATTCGCCAGCTTAGCGCCCCTGGCGCACATCCTTGCCCAGAGATAATAATCTTCTAGAAATGGGAAATGCCGATAATTTCCGGCCTGCATGACAGCCTCTTTGCGGAACATGACGGTCATATGGTTTAAAGGGTTCCGGTAACGCATGTATTTTTCAATTTCCAAATCCCCTAAGGGCATTTCCTTCACCTTAGCCCAATTGCCGCTATCGTCAAATTCTCGGATATACCCTCCCACCGCTGCAACCTCTGGGTGGCTTTCCATATATCCGCACTGTATTTCAAAGCGTTCCCGCACCGCAATGTCATCAGAATCCATCCTGGCCACCAAATCGTGGCTGACATAGCCTAAGCCTATCCCCAGAGCCCTTCCCAACTGCTGGTTTTCCTCCAGCTGCACTGCCCGAAGTTCCGGATGCAGCTTTTGCTGCTGTTCAATCACTCCATATAACCCTTCTGTCAGCTTCCCATCCTCCACCAAAATAACCTCATCTGGCGGCAAAGATTGGCCAAACACACTCTCCAGAGCAAGTGAAAGGTATTTCGGCTGTTCCTTCGCATATACAGACATTAAAACTGAAAAAGACATCATTCCCTCCTGCCCTGCGGAATCGTTACTAATAGTCTTCCATTTTCCCCGCTGGCTATTCAGCATCCCTACTCAGTTCCATTTATTTATAATGAAAAACCTGTAAACGTTTACGTCTACAGGTTTTTTATCAAGCTATTCACTTAACTCCCCGAGTTGGGCTCGAACCAACAACCCCGCGGTTAACAGCCGCGTGCTCTACCAACGGGTGCGGTCGCACACCGATAAGAGTGAGAGTAATATTTCAATCGTATGTCGTTCACACGACTTAGATATATTATCATATTTCCGTCGCTTTTGCAAGCATTTTTTTGAATTTTAGAAAAAATTTACAAAATTCGTGTACTGTGCTTTTCATTCTCGCCCTTAATTTGTATATAAACGACAGGATATAAGCATAATGCCCGGCTCAATGAAAAGCACACATTTATGTCATCATCAAGCTGTAACCTGATTGCTGTTTTTCGATTTCCACTCGGAACAAAACTGCTGGTAGGTAACATTCATGTGCATGATGATGTTATAATCCTTCCCCAGCTCAATCTTGTCAAACAACTGGCAGGCAATCATTTTCTTCTGGTCTAAGTCCGCCGTGTCAAATTCCTCCGCCCAGCTCTTAAAGCGGCGGTAGGCTGGCAGGATGGCTTCTACCATTTCTTTTTTCTGGTTCATGTCGCTGTCCAGTTTTTCCAGACGTTCCTCGCTGTCCGCAATCCTCGCTTTTACCACGGTGATTGCCTCTTTCAAATCTTCCGGCGAATAAAGGCTTTCCCCCAACAGGGTTTTCCCAATCTCACGCTGCAAGACTTCCAACTGCTTTTTATCCTTGTCCAGTTCAAAAGCTGTTTTCCGTCTGCTGGCGTTGTGCGCCGCCTGCTGTTTTTTCAGGATTTCCTTGTACTTTTCTTCCTCCGGCGCACCGTCCATACCCTCGAACACCTGACGCATGATCCGGCAGACTGCTTCATCCACCTTTGCGGCAATGTAATTTGTCTGCCCCTCGCACTCACAAAGTTTGTTCGCCTTGTGGTAACAGCGGTATTTCAACACATCTTTCAGGTATTCGCTCCCGTCTTTGCGGAAATAATGGTCTTTATGGTGGGTGGTTGTTATCCTCCCGCCGCAATGCTGG
>CAOKUK010000054.1 GCA_948472595.1 uncultured Eubacterium sp. | reverse complement strand
CGTTTCTCTTTTGAGAAACTACACAATGTGAAACAGGCTGAAGCCTAACAAGAAATAGCCGCCACTACTCACAATAGTGACGGCTGACCTCTAAGCAGAGGTATTTGCTTAATATTGTGGGATAGAGCCGCTTCTATGGCTTCCCTTTTTCTATGCCTAATATAGCACATTTGGCAGCAAGATTCAAGACCGAACATACGTTTATTGTGATGTGATGATAAAAGCCGCCTGACTGCTACCCTCTCATTCTATCCGTGCAAGCACGGCTACTTGCCTCGTTGCTCGCAGGAATGTTTCACGAATCAATTTAATCTTGCCGTTCCCTGTTTGAGGCCTTACCAAATTGATTTCACTCAATTCAGTAAGGCCTCTCTTATGCCCTACGGCTCATAAGGCTATTTCTTAATTTTTACGGACTTCACTTTACTCCATGCCCCCATGAGCGTCTGCTTCTTGTAAGCCTTATAAGCGCACACCCTTACATAATATTTCTTACCTGCTTTCAGGCCTTTCTTCACGGCCACAGAGGCTGTGCCGCTCTTTTTCACCGCCACGGTTGCCGCTTTTTTAAATTTCTCATTTGTGGCGTATTGGATTTTATATCCTGTAGCCTTGCTGTCTTTTTTCCATTTTACAGTAAAGGCCTTTTTCTTCGTTGATTTCAAGCTGGAAATCGCCTGTTTTTTGGGCTTCACAGTAACGGTAATCTTCTTGGAAACAGCGTTATAATTCTTATTGCCTGCCGCTTTCACCGTAATGGTGGCTACGCCGCATCCCTTTATGGCCACTTTCCCGTTGGACTTGCCGACTGTCGCTACTTTCTTATCGGAAGACGAATAGGTGATGCTTCCCTGCCCTTTTGCCTTCAAGGTGAAGGCCTTGTCCCCATAGGTTTTCTTTACAGAAGAGATGCCGGTAATCTTATTGGAGGCTTTCTTCACTGTAATGGTGACAGAAATGCCCGTCTTTCCTTTATAGTTCTCGGTATCTTTCGGGGTATAGGAAACCTTAAATGTGTGTTTTCCAGCTTCTCCCACCGAAGTGGTCAGGGCGCTCTCAAACGCAAAGCCCTCGGGCAGTTTCACATCTGAAAGCTTATCTCCAACCGTAGCCGTAAGGCTTGTCGGCGCAGTATATCTGGCCTCTGCCTTGTCAATCGTAAATCTTACTGCCGCAGACACGGCTGCCTTATGGCTCTCTGTCTCTGCCGCAAAGCCTTTCACATAATACGTCCCTGCCTTAGACGGGGAGTCGATTTTATTGGCGCACGCCTCATCGCTGTAATACTCGTAAGTTACCTTGGCGCTTTTGTCTGTGATGCTCTCCACCTTAGGCGCTGCCTTGGCGCTCCCGTCATAGGTGAAGCCTGCGCAGCTAATAGTGAGGCTGTTTTCTGCCTTTTCTGGTCCTGGTTCTGTTCCGGCTGCCAGAGCTGCTTTTGCAATCACAAATTTGTCCATCCTGGGCGTGAAGTCATCTTGCACTGCGCTGAATTTATAAGAGTTATCATTCGTGAAGACAATGGTGTTGGCTCCCTTGTTTAACTCCACATCCACAATGGTGTTTTTATAGGTATCCCAGCATAAGGTGTTCTTGAAATAAACCGTCTGCGGAGCGTTCCCATTTACGGCAATCTGCATATAGCGCTCTACCAAATCCGTGTTGTACGGATGCACATAGTTCCCGCCATCCTGCTTTTTCATCACAGGCGCAGGCTCATCGTTGGAATAGAATACAGAAAGCTTGTAATTCCCAGCCTCCGGCGCATCCACGGTCAATGTCAGGCTGCTGCCTTTCCCGCCGCGGAAACCTTCGACTGCCTTCCCGCCGGAAGCATAAGGCGTATCAATCACTTCCGGGACTGCCTTGCTGCCCGGCAGGTAATTGTACCCATCGTTGGCGTCCGTGCCTTTTAAGTTCTGGGCTTCTGCCTCCAGCACGATGGACTGCTCTTCTGTGACGGCTGGAACCTCTGTGAACACAATCTTGTCTAATGTAAGCCCGTTCCCGTTCAGGCACAAGCGATTGATTCCGGCTGTCAGGTATACTTTGCCTGCGTCCGCCTGCCCCAGAGTAAGGTCAAAGAGCTTCAGCCAGCCAACGCTTACCTTGCTCTCGGCTTTTGCGTCCTGGGCATAGTTCATCTTGGCCTTGGACAATGAGGCTGTCCCTGTGCCAACTGTGCCTACCGTATAATAGCCATCCCTCGGCACATTCACATAAAACTCAATGTCGCCGCTTCCCACAGCCGCCCCTGCGCCGCTGTATGTATTTTTCTGATCCAGCGCATAGCCTGCCTGGGATGCCGCCAGCTCTTCCGGCTCTATCTCCACAACAGATTCTGCCTTGGGATCATAAGTCAGGTCAATCTTGTCCAAGAGTGCGCACAGCATGGATTTTTCATCTTTCCCATTCTGGTTCTCTCCTTTGTGCATCAGTTGGATGTCATGCTTCCCTGCGGTCAAATCCACATAGACTGTCTTATAGTTGTAATAGCCCCACTTCACGGTGGAATCATAGACAATCTCTTGCTCCTTTGCCCCATCAATCGTCAGTGTGTGCCTGGAAAGCGCCCCCACTGCCCGGTTCTGCCCGCCGGACGCCACATACTGCAAGGTCAGTGGGTCTACCTGAGGCGCCTGGCTGCTGTAGTAAATATTCAGGCGATACCTTCCGTCCTTTGGCACTTCCACTTGGAACTTCACCCCATCGCTTTCGCTGTTGAGATGCCCGACTTCCGCACGATTTGAGCGGGCCAAATCGCTGCCGCCTTCCTTTTTGTATGCTTGGGCTTCCCCTAACAGAACGGCATTTTCTGCCTCATAGGTCTCTTCCCATTTTTCTTTCTCATACTGCCCAAGCACAGAGCAATCTGCGCTTGTCGCCGGCGTAATCACGGCGAAATAAGCGTCCATCAGTTCCGCATCCGGCATGGTGAACACCAAATCGTCCCCGGCAAAGGCCATATTCCCTTCAAATTCCACCGGGATTTCATCTGCAAACCCATGGTGCCCTGTGTATTTGGTGCTGTATATCTTCACATGTGCGCTGGAAGCGCCCTTAAATGTCTCTGTGGAACGGATATTTTCAATGCTGATGGTCTGCTTCCCTGCTTGCCCGCCAAAAAGGCTGTAAAGAATCTTGGCGTCCTCATCCAGGCTGGTCAGCCCATAAAGCCTGCCATGGGCGCTGGGTCCTCCGATATTCTCAAGGGTCAGGGGCATCTTGTTCCCGGTCATCTGGGCATACCATTTGTACACCCACCATCCACCGTTTGGCTTATTGGAATCTGCCGCAAGCTCATTCATGGAATTTGCCAAGCCCCAATAAGGCAGGGACGCATAGGTGTCCTCCTCGTCAAAGATGGACAGCCAGTTCACCAAAGCCCCAGGGTTGCCCACATCGTCAAAGTTCACCGTCTCATTCACAAATAAGATTGGATTTATGGAAGACCCCTCATAATAGGTCTTCACAAACCCCTTCACTTCATCGCAATGGGACTTGAAGCTGGCCAGCTTGTCTTTTTGCAGCTCATGCCAAGTGATATACTCCGGCAGACAGTTGTTGTTCTTGCAATATTCCAAGAACGTACGGACAGAATTGCTGTTATACCCTGCGAAATTGGGTCCTGCCACTTTCAGCGCCGGGTTGATATTCTTAATGGTCTTATAAATCTTCAGCCAATCTGTGCACATCTGGCTCAATTTGCCGCCATACCAAATCTGATCCGGCTCATTGAAGATTACAAAGCTGTAATGCTCCAATTCCGCCGCCGTCTTGCCTGCCACCATCTTGGTGACAATCTGCTGCACCTTGGTATTGTAATCCTCAATCCCATTGGATTCATATGGCCATTGCAGGTAGAAATCCTGCAGGTAAATCTGAATATTCTCTGCGCCGCAAGTTTCCAGGTAGGAAGTCAGGCGATACCCATCCCCGGAAGGATGCTGCTGCCCGTCAGCCGCTTTCTGCACAAGGATTTTGGGCGAAATTGCGCGAATCAAGTCTGCAGAAGGCACCCCTACCTCGCTGACGCCATACAAGAATCCTGTGGAGCCATGGAACAATGCGCCCTTGCTCTTTGCCGGGTCTGCGTCAAAATGCAAAGCCGCAGCATATTTCTTCTCATCCACCGCTCTGCGCAAAGCCGTAAGCGCCGCATCCACTGCAGCCTGATCCTGCCCGGCCAAGGCTGCGCCTGCCGCTGTGATGGCTGCCTGAATCTGCTGCTCGCTTGCGCTGCTCAGGCTGCCCTGCGCCAGCAGCTGCTCCGCCCCTGTCTTTTCTGCCTGAAGCTGGGCATTGGTGAAAGCTGTTGTCTCCGTCACGCCTTCATAAAACGCCAATGCGCCCATGGCGCTGTCCAGGTTGGCAATCAGGCGATTCACATTGGCTTCTGTCACCGGATTCTCTATGCCCTTCTCCCCTTCTTCAATGGCAAGCTGCAAGGCTTTGAAGGAATCTCTGGTATAGAAGCTGATGCTCTTTTCCTTTGCCGCATTCACCTTGGACTGGAGATTTGCCACAGCCTCGCCGCCTACCTTATAGCTGTCATAAGCGGCCTTCGCCTGCTCTGGCGACAGGGCAGTATTATAAAAACGGAACTCGTCCATTTTTGCCTTCAAATCCTTATCCGTCTTATAGACAGAAGGGCCAATCCCGCAATATTTGTACTGCTTCAAGACTGCCGCATTATCCGCAAACAGCTTGCCCAGGGCAGCCGCCGTGTTATTGTTCCTGTCGTATTTCGTCCCAACGGCTTCTCCATCCAGGTAAATATCATAAGCCGCAGGGGAGACGCTGATGGTCACATGCTGCCATTTTCCCTTTGCAAACTGCTTATTCCATACCAGCTTCATCATTGTCTTATCTGGAAGTATGATAGCCGTATTATATCCAGCCTTGCCCTCATTCATATCATCCGCAGTCTCGCTGCCAACCACAAAGGAGAATTCTGGGGCGTCCCAATTTCCGCCGCCCGCATTCGAGTTCTGCCCATTCACCGTGGCGGAAAAAATACGGCTGTACTGGCCTGCGTTTTGGTCAATGTTAATCCAAAAGGAAAAGGCAAACCCTGCCTCTGTCACATCTGCAAACATATCGTCCGGAAGGGTCAGCCTGCCTTCCTTAGCCCCATTCGTGGCGCCGCCCGGCAGGTTCAGCACATGGCTGCTGCGCTCCGCATCCTCTACCACGCCAAGCCCTTCCTTATTACCTTCAATCGTTGCAAACACGCCAGCCTTGCTGCCTTCGTTCGCCACTTTGTTGTCCTGCACTTCTCCATCAAAAGTAAACTCATAATATGGGTTCGGGACAGCCACATCCCTGGCCTGCCCTGGAGACTCCTGGCCTTCGGCGGCCTGCGCTTCCGGCTGCCGGCTTTCCTCTTGCAGGGATTCCACTTTGCCGCTTTCCCCTGCCGCATTTCCTTCTGCATAGGCCGGCATAGAAGGGAATGCCATGCTTGCCGCCAAAAGCAATGCCAGAAACTTACTCACATTCCTTGACTTCATAAATGCTCATCCTCCTTTTTACATTTTTCCAAAAAGCATCCTTTCTCTCTATCTATTATAAAAGAAGACAGGCATTCCTGCTAGTACATATTTGAAAAAATAGTTGCATTTTTTTGTAATTCCAGTTATCACTCGAGCGGTTAAATGTCGATGGATTTAGGCAAGTAAAATCAGATGAAAAAAGCAGCTAACCGCACACATTAGCTGCCTTCCCATCCACCGTCTTCCTTACTTGGCCAAATCCCTGCCTTAGAGCCTGTTTAAAATTTCCGCCATCTGCACACCCTATTTTGCGCAATCTTCGCCCCTCATTCAGTCAGCGTAGCCCCAGGCTCTTACTCCTCCCAGTTATGGTACACTGCCTGCACGTCGTCGTCCTCCTCTAAGAGGTCTAAAATCTTCTGGATATTCTTCACGGCCTCCTCATCCGTCACCTGCACCCAGGTCTGCGGAATCATGGTCACCTCAGCAGAGGCCATGGCAATCCCTGCCTCCTCCAGCTTCTGGCGCACATCGCTGAAGCCGTCCGGGTCAGTCAGCACTTCATAGCTCTCCTCCTCTTCGGAGAAATCCTCTGCCCCCGCATCCAGCGCCAGCATCATCAAATCGTCCGGATCCATCTCGCACTCTTCCTTGGCAATGATAATCTGCCCTTTCTTGTCAAACATATAAGACACGCACCCCGGGGTACCCACATTCCCGTTCCCCTTGGTGAATGCGCTCCTGACATTGGCTGCCGTCCGGTTCTTATTGTCCGTCAAAGCGTCCACGATAATGGCCGTGCCATTGGGGCCGTACCCTTCATAAGAGGCAAACTCATAATTCACCGAATTGGCGTCCCCTGCAGCCTTCTTAATCCCTCTCTCAATGGTGTCATTGGGCATATTGTTGGACTTGGCCTTGGCAATCACGTCCCGGAGCCGGCTGTTGTTGTTGGGATCCGGCCCCCCTTCTTTGACGGCTACCGCAATCTCCCTTCCGATAATCGTAAATATCTTCCCTCTTGCCGCATCGTTCTTCTCTTTCTTATGCTTGATATTTGCAAATTTAGAATGTCCTGACATACTGATTCTCCTCTTTTCTCTTTTCTATATAAGTATCCCCTGCAGCCGCATGGGCGCTTCCCCTCGCTTTTGCAACCCTTCCGCAAAGACTATGTAGCTTCCTGTGCCTTTGCGCCTGTCTCCACCCCTTTTGTTACCTTCACCATATGGATCATCTTGTCCCGCACGGACAGCACGTGGAAATGCCAGCCCTGGTCGTCTAGCTCAAACTGCTCGTGCTCCCCTGGGATTTTCCCAATCAGCGAAATCAGATACCCGCTCAAGGTCTCATACTCCGCCCCCTCCATAGAAATCTGCAAGGTCTCGCACACTTCCCCAAAAGGCGCCATCCCTCGAATCAAGTAGCTCCCATCGGCTTGGCTGACCACGTCTGTCTCTTCCTCATCGTACTCGTCAAAAATGTTGCCCACGATTTCTTCTAAGATATCCTCCATAGCCACAATGCCAGCGGTCTGCCCATACTCATCCACCACCACCACCATGTGGTTCTTCTTAGACTGCATCCCCTGGAACAGCTCATTGATGTTCCTAGTCTCCGGAATAAAGACCGCCTCCCGCACCAGTCCTGGAATTTCCTGTATCTTGCGGTCCAGGTACAGCCCCTTGCGGCTCTCTATCATAACGTCTTTCATATGTAAAATCCCAATGATATTGTCAATATCCTCTTTGTACACCGGGAACCTGGAATTATTCCCCTCCAGGATGACCTCTAAGGCGTCTTTCAGCAATGTGCTGCCCTCGATGGCGTTCACATGCTTCCGATGGGTCATGATATCCTTGGCCTCCTTATCGTCAAAGGCAAAAATATTGTGGATCATCTCCGCCTCGCTGGCCTGCAGCACCCCTTGCTCATGCCCCTCGTTTACCATGGAGATAATCTCCTCCTCTGTCACATCGTCAAAACTGGCATTGGGGTCAATCCCCACCAGCCGCACCGCCAGGTTCGACAGCTTTTCTGCAAAGAAGGCATAGGGCCATGCCACATACAGCATCCCATGGACTGCCCCTGCCAAGCCAAACAGCCATTTCTCAGGCTTCCTGGCCGCAATCTTCTGGGGAGCCACAATCCCCACCACCACAAAAATAAAAACCCCAACCAAGGCCGCCAAGACATAGCACCAAAACAGTATATAAGGGCTTTGGCTCTTCTGGAAAAGGTGCGAAAACAGCACATCCCCCAAAAGGCGTATCTGGTATATGCCAAAAATGCCGCTGACAAAGGTCACCAAAATCTGGACGGCATGCTTGGTCTTATAGGGGGAATCCTTCACCGCCAGCAGCCAGCCTGCATGCTTGCCGCCCTCCTTGGCCCGCTCCTGCACCTGCCGCTCCGAAATCTCCTCCAATGCCGTCAGGAACCCATACAGCATCCCATTTACGATTACCAATCCCAAAAATACAATCAGTCCTATGACAGGACTCGCGCCATCATCCATCTTTCTGACTCCTTTTTCCTCTCCATACATTAACAAACACTTGAAATATACCATTTTCGGGCATATTAGTCAAGATTTATGTATATAATTCCAAACTGATTTCAAGTGCCCTGTCTACTTTTTTCAAAGCCTCCCCATCCAGACGGCAGACTTTGTCCTTCAGCCTCTGCTTGTCAATGGTCCGAAGCTGTTCCAGCAGGATGACGGAATCTTTCACCAAATCGTACTTTTTCGCATCCAGCTCCACATGGGTAGGCAGCTTTGCTTTGTTCATCTTCGATGTGATGGCTGCGCAGATTACCGTAGGGCTGTGGCGATTCCCCACATCATTCTGGATAATCAGCACAGGGCGCACCCCCCCTTGCTCTGAACCCACCACCGGGCGCAAATCAGCATAATAGATATCTCCTCTATGAATAATCACTTTCCTCACACTCCAAAACTTTATAGGTTATTTCTTATTGCCTATTGTTCCCAATTTTTTCGTGTGTATGCATCCTTTTTCAGGGATTTTCATAGGAAATAATCCATAGTCTCCGTGACAAGCCCGCCCTTCTTATATACTCTGGGGATGCGCTTGCCCAAATCACAGGCAAATTCATAGTGGAACCTGCCGGACAGCTCCCCCATCTCTTCCATGGAAATCTGCTCCTCCCCATCCCGCCCTATCAGGGTAACTGCATCGCCTTCTTCCGCCTCCGGGATATGGGTCACGTCCACCATGAACTGATCCATGCAAATTCGGCCGCAGATAGGGGCTTTCTGGCCATGCACCAGCACATAGCCCCGATTGGAAAGGCTTCTGGGATAGCCGTCGCCATAGCCTACAGGGATTGTGGCAATCCTCTGCCTGCCCGCAGTCCGGTAGGTGGCGCCGTAGCTGATGCTCCTGCCCTCTTCCAGTTCTTTGAGAAATACAATGCAGCTTTTCAAGGACAGCACAGGGCGCAGAGCCAGCCGCTCCCTGCACACCTCATCGGAGGGCCACATCCCATAGAGGCTGATGCCTGCCCGCACCAGGCTCATGTTAGCCTTTGGCATATCGATAATGGCTGCGCTGTTGGAGCAATGGGGCAGGGGAATATGGATGCCCTTTTCCTGCAGCATGCCCCTCATTTCCTGAAATTTGCGCAGCTGCTCCTCTGCCATGGCTTTATCGCGGGCGTCGGATTTGGCGAAATGGGTGAAAATCCCTTCTATTATCATATGGGGCATCGCCCCAATTTGTGCAATCTCCTCTGCCGTTTCCGGAGTCACCTGGAAGCCAAGGCGGCTTAGGCCAGTGTCTATTTTCAGGTGGATGGGGAGAGAGACTCCCTTCTTGGCAGCGAAATCCTCCAGGGCAGCCGCCTGTTTCAGGGAATAGACCGTGGGGCGGATGTCTTGGAAGGCTATGATTTCGTATTGGCTGGGAAACGTGGCTCCAAGCACCAGGATGGGCTTTTTCAGGCCGCTATGGCGCAGGATTTGGGCTTCCTCTGCGGTAGCCGTAGCATAGCCCCAAGTGATGGGGAGGGGCTCCAATTCCCGGCCGATAGGAACGGCGCCGTGGCCATAGGCGTCTGTTTTAATCACAGCCATGATTTTGGCGCCAGGCTTTAAAGTTTGCTCCATTTGGGACATATTGTGAATGATTGCGTCTAGGTCTATTTCCGCATAGACCCTAGGGTATGATTTCATAATGAATGCCTTTCCATGTTTCTTCTCATTTTTTCTTTATAGAACATTACGATTCGCCCGTCAAGCTTTGGAATGGGAAATATTTTTTCAATACAGGGGAAATCCCCTCCAGGATATCTTGCGCCATTAGGGCATGGGGCCCAGTCTGCCTCACCTGCCAGTCGGCCGCAGCTCCGTGGAGGCAGACGCCTATGGGTGCGGCTTTGGCCGGGGGCATCCCCTGTGCAATGAGGGCGGCCAAAATGCCCGTGAGCACATCGCCAGAGCCCGCAGTAGCCATCCCATTGTTCCCCGTCGCATTGACATAAACCTCCTGCGTGGGCAGGGCAGTCACTGTCCGAGAGTCCTTTAGGATGCATATTACATGATATTCTTCTGCAAAGGACTGGGCAGCTTGTAAAAGCTGATTTTTCAAATCTGGGATAGGAGTCTGGGTAAGCCTGGCCATTTCCCCTAAATGAGGCGTGACAATCACTGGAGGCTTCGCCTCCTTCAGCCAATCCAAATGGTCGGAAAGGATATTTAAGGCGTCCGCATCCAACACAACGGGAACCGAAGCCGCCTTTAAAATTGACTCCACCAAGAACTTGGCTTCCTCCCCAGTGCCCAGTCCGGGCCCTATGGTAATGGCAGACGGCCATTTCAGCATTTGGGGAAGGTTGGGAATAAGATTTTCCACATACTCTCCTTTGGGAGCCCCAGAGGCATTCAGGCCGCTGTCCACGTCATTCAGCTCTTCCTCCTCCTCATCCAGCATTTCATAAGTGGCAAGGATGGCCTCCGGAAGGAGCTGCTGAAGGATCATCCGATTGGATTCCTCCGTCAATATTTTTACCAGTCCCGCCCCCGTCCGATAGGAAGCCTTTGCGCTCAAAAAAGCTGCGCCCGCCATGTTTTTGCGGCCAGCCACCACCAGGATTTTCCCATAGCTCCCTTTATTCGTGTCCTTCCGCCGCCTTGGAATCTGCCGCAAATCCTGCTCTTTCACGCAATACGCCTGGGGCGGCGACTGCAGAAAGCTATGTCTGTCAATCCCGATATCCTTTACCAGCACCTTTCCTGCGCAGCCTGCCCCCGGAAACAGCATCAATCCGCTTTTCGCAAAGGCGAATGTAACCGTCACATCTGCCTTAAAAGCCGCCCCCATGACCTTCCCGGTATCGGCATGAACCCCGGAAGGAATATCCACCGCCACCTTCCATCCCGCCTTTGCATTCATTGCAGCCACATACTCCAAATACTTCCCCTCCAAATCACGGGTAAGCCCAATCCCAAAGAGGGCGTCCACAACGACCTGAAACTCCCCTCCCGGAATCTCATGGAGTATGGGAATGCCGTAATTCTCCAAAATCTTTATCTGCGCTCCCGTCTCTTGGGAAGCCTTCTCCAAATCCGGAGGCATGACAACGGAAACCGCATATCCCCTCTGCCAAAGCATGCGCCCCACAGCCGCCCCATCGCCTCCATTATTCCCCAGCCCACAGACAACCAAGACAGATTCCTTCCCCCCGCCCGGCTCTTCCCAGGGCGCTTCTCCATCCTCCTGCAGACAAGATGCCCTGCGCCGTTTTCCAAGATACGCCTCTATCTCCTCCGCCACGCTAAGCGCAGCCCTTTCCATCAGCACCAAGGAGGGCATCCCAAAATGCTCTATCGTATTCCTGTCACACTGCTTCATCTGCTGGCTGCCGACCAAAATCTCCATAGCCTAACCTCCCTTAAATTCCCTCAAAAAATATATTTATAACGCCTTTTTTATTCTTTGTTATATTTGTTGCTTATGTGTTCTGGGTGTGAATTTGGAAACCAGGACGCACCCCGGAGTGGGGGGTGGGCAGGAACGGGCGGCGACAACCAAACACCCACAAAAAACAAAAACGCACAAAAAAATAAAGGTAAACCACAACCA
>CAOKUK010000053.1 GCA_948472595.1 uncultured Eubacterium sp. | reverse complement strand
TGGCAGATAGATTTTTAATGATATGCCCTTTTGGCTTGCCAAGGGCTGGAATTTCTCATAGGCGGACAGCAGCAGCGTGTCCAGCTCCACGGGCTCCTTGCGGAGAGAGACATGGAGGCTGTCTGTGCTGGACAGGGTGAGCATGCCCTCGATTAGGCGTCCCATGCGTTTCCCTTCCTGGATGATTGTCTGGTAGAAGCTGGCAGCCTCTTCTGGGGAGGCGTGCTTCATGGCGGAGAGGCAGGACAGCATCACGGTTAAGGGAGAGCGCAGCTCATGGGAGGCGGAGGCAATAAATTCCGCCTGCTTCTGCTGGCTGGCGATTAGGGGGCGGATCATCCGCCAGGTAAATACCCAGAAAAAGGCCCACAATAGCAGAATGCCCAGAATGTCAGCCCCGGCAAACTGCAGCCTGCGCAGGCGGAGGGCCTGGTACAGGTCTGTCAGGGGATGGAGGATGGCAATGTTTAAGACGCCGCTGTCTTTGGGGATGAGAATAACGGCGGCATAGTAATTTTCCCCTTGGTATGGAAGCTCAAATTCTGCATGCACAGAGAGCACGGAATCTTTGGATATGGATTCCTCTAAGATGGTGTGTTTATCCCGGGCGGTCTGGCGGGCAAGGGCAAATATGCCTTCCTCCAGGTGCAGGGGGTTCAGCCGATTATAGGCGAGCTTGCCGCCGTTGTCCAAGATATCCATCTGGAACTGGGTGTCGGCTTGGATTTGGGAGAGCCAGTGGTGGGAAATGACGGACTGGCTTTCAAAATGGCTGATTATCATATTGACGTTGATTTGGAAGTCCGCATAATGGCTTTCCCTGGTTTCCGTTTCAGAAAAGGCCAGGCAGACCAAGGACATCAGGGCTAAAATCGCCCCGCAGACGAAGGTGCAGAACAAGGACAGGCGCAGGTGGAGCTTACGGAAGATGCGGGGAGGGCGCCCGCCCCCCTCAGTCATTGGGAACCTCCAGTTGGTAGCCCACCCCCCGCATGGTCTTTACCTGCAGAGCGCTTTTTGCGCTTTTCAGCCTGCGGCGCAGGAAATAAATGTAATTGTCCAGGTTGCCGTCCTCCACTTCTGCGTCCGGTCCCCAGACTTTCGCCAGGATGGAGGCTCGGGGGATGGTCTGGTTGGGGTTGCGGAGGAAAAATTCCAAAAGGTCTCCCTCCCGTGCGGAAAGGGAGCAGGAGAAGCTGCCGCAGTAGAGTTTTTTCTGCTGGGTGTCATAGGCTACGTCGCCGACTTCTAAGGGCTTGCTGCCCTCCCATTTGGCAGGCCGCCGCAGGATGCAGCGGATGCGGGCCAAAAGCTCCTCAAAGTCGAAGGGCTTGACCAGGTAGTCGTCTGCGCCGCAGTCCAGCCCGGTTATCTTCTCATTTAAGGCGCCCAGGGCGGTGACGAAGATAATGGGGGTGGGGATGTTTTTCTCCCGCGTGATTTTCAGGACGGAGATGCCGTCTAAGGTGGGGAGCATTCGGTCTAATAGAATTAAGTCGTGGGACTGCTGTTCAATAAAATGCAGCCCTTCTTCTCCGTCATGGCAGACGTCTGTTTCGAAATGGTTCCGTTCTAATTGGAAGCGGAGGGTTTCCGCAAGGGATTTGTCGTCTTCTATGATTAAAATTCGCATGGTGCGCACCGCCTCTCTTTGCATTTACGCTGATTTTTAACCGTTGGGGGAATAAATTCAGTATACCACAGGAATCTCTAAATAATCTCTAAAAATTTCCTGGGGTTTTAGAGGGAGTTTAGAGATTCTTATGATATTCTGGTAAGGCACAGGAAAAGTAGAATCATTTGCAGGAGGAAACAGTATGAAGAATGGAAAATGGAGACAGGTGAAACGGGCGATAGGGATGTTTATGGCATTGTCACTGCTCTGCGGCAGTTTGCTCGGGTGCAGCGGGAATGGCAATGGAAATGGGGGGAGCCAAAATGGGGCAAGCAGTGCAGGAGGCGGAGGATCGGAGCCTGGCGCAAGCAGTTCGGGCGAGGGGGCGGACAGCAGTGGGGAGGCCGCTATGGGGCGTTTTCTGGAGGAAGAGATGGAAGGAGGCATGCTGTTTGGCGACATTTACGATATGAAGAAAATGGAGGATGGGACAATTCGGCTGATTGGCTGCGATGCAGACAAAGGGAAGAAATGCGCCTGGGACAGTAAAGATGCGGGGAAGAGCTGGGAGAAAGCCTTTGATTTCCCCGAAGAGCTGCAGAATGAGGAGGGGTATATCGACTATGCCGCAGTCTCTGCAGGCGGGCAGTCTGTAGTGGCCTATAACCAGATTATAGAGGGCAAAGGCATTTCTTCCATGTTGTATCTGATAAATAAAGAAGGGAAGGCAAGCAAGATTCCCTTTCAGATGCCGGCGGAAGATATGCCGGCAGATGGGACATTTGATATGTCGGTCTATAGCTCCAGCACGGTGGGGACCTTTGACGATGAGGGGGTAAGCGGGGATGGAGCAGATGACGATGCAGGAGATCAGCCCACAGATGGGGAAGGCCAGCCGGCAGATGGAGGAAGCCAGCCGGCAGATGGGGAGGAGCAGCCGGCAGATGGAGGAGAGCATCCAGAAGATGGAGATAGTGAAGAAGGCGGCTTCCAGGAACTGGATGGAACCGGCAACCTGATATTGGGCCTGCACTGCCTGGGGGAGGATCAGGTGTTGGTGAAGAGCATTGGCGGGCTTGTCTACCAGGTGGACGTGTCAGATGGCAGCATCAAACAGACTTATGAATTTGGCGGGGATGCGGAGCTTAAGGAGAGCTTTCTGGCTGGGGATAAGCTGGTATGCCAGACGGATACAGAGGTATTGGTCTTTGATACGGCGACAGGGGAGCAGCAGCCCAAAGAGGAGGTTTTGCAGAAAAGCATTGCGGAAAGCGGCTATTTCCGGGCGGTAGACTCCCTGGATGGCGGGAAGGGGATGTATTGGCTTACCAGCAAGGGGCTGTACCACTATGCATTTGGGGGCAGCGTGATGGAGCAGGTGATGGACGGGAGCTTAAACTCCCTGGCGAACCCTTCTTTTTATGTGAACACATTGCTGATGCTGGACGACAAGAACCTGCTGGTGGCGGCAAGTGATTCCAGTTCCGCCTCTCCTACGGGCATTGTGCTGGTAAAGTTTGCCTATTCCGCAGATACGCCTGCCAGGCCGGAGAAGGAGCTGAAGGTGTATTCCCTCAATGACAGCAGGGAAATGCGCCAGGCAATCAGCCGTTACCAGAAGGAGCACACGGATGTGTATGTCAATTATGAGGTGGCGCTGTCGGAGGAAAATGGCATGACGTCTTCCGACGCTTTAAAGACGCTGACCACAGAGGTGATGGCAGGGAAAGGGCCGGATGTGCTGATGCTGGATGGGATGCCAGTGGAGACTTATGCCCAAAAGGGGATTTTGAAGGATTTGTCAGCAGTGGCGGCAGATGCCGGCGGGAATTATTTTGAGAATATTTTAAACGCCTATCGGGATGAGCAGGGGCAGATGTGCGCAATCCCCGCCCGGTTCTTGATGCCGATGGTTCATGCGGGCAGCGAATATTACACGCCGGGGGAAGGCTTTGAATCCTTTACGGAGCGCAAGGACGCCTTGGTGAATATGGAGCCGGACAGCGTCGTGGAGAAATTCTGGTATACCTGCGGGGCGGCCTGGAAAAAAGAGGACGGCACCTTGGATAAGGAAAAAGTGATAGAATTCCTGACCAGGCTGAAAAATGCCTATGGGGAGTATAAGGCCTCCCAGGAGGATGGCATGGAGATTTCTCTGGCAATGGATGGCCAGACGCCAAATAGCCTGCAGAAAGTAGGCTTGGGTTATGGAGAATTTGATTTGGCAGGCAAAAAAATCAATACCAATATCGGCCTGTACAGCGGCGATGACTATGGGATGATGCGGGCAGTGTCTAAGAAGCTGGAAGGTGGGGACTTTGGGATTTTGCCAGGCCAGGCAAAGGATGTGTTCGTGCCGTCCATGGTATTGGGCGTCAGCAGCAAGAGCGCGCAGCCGGAGGTGGCCGAGTCATTCGTAGAGTATCTGCTTTCGCCGGATGCCCAGAGGCTGACCATGTCCGGTGGGCTTCCGATAGACCGAGACGCTTTCCGCAGCGTGATTGACGGGCATGAATATGAGTCTAAGGACGGCCAGGAGCCATCCATGCAAATGGTGAGCGTGGCTGGGGACAGTGAGGACATCAACGAGGCCATCAGCTTTGAGATGGTGCCCACTCCGGAAGAGGAAATCAAGAAGATTACAGACATGGCAGAATCCTTGGAGAATCCGGCGCTTATGGACGACGTGATTAAGGAAGCCGTGGTGGAGCAGGGGGAAAAGGTGCTGAAAGGCGAGTTAGAGCCCCAGGCAGCAGCCGATGCAATCATGCAGAAGGTGAATATCTACCTGGCGGAGTAATGCGGTTGTGCAGGGTAGTTGGGATGAGGGAGGGAACCAGGCGGGATGGAGAGAAAAAAACGAGCCTTTGGAAAGTATTTTAGCAGGAGAAAAGAGTTCCGCGGCCTTCTGTGGATTTTGCCCAGTTTCCTAGGCGTGTTGGTGTTTTATTTGCTGCCTTATGGGGATGTGGTGCGGCGTTCTTTCCTGGAGGCTGTGGATAATCGGTTCGTGGGGCTTTGGAATTATCGGACAGTATTTGAAAACACAGCGTTTTGCTTGGCGGTAAAAAATACACTGTGCTTTACGGCGGTGTGCATGCCGGCGCTGATCCTTCTGTCATTGGGCTGTGCGGCCATACTGTTCCGCAGCAAATATGGAGGGATTATGAAGAGCGCATTCCTGATGCCCATGGCGCTCCCTGCTGTGTCCGTGGCTTTGATGTGGCGCCTTTTGTTCCATTCCCAGGGGCTTTTGAACCAGTGGCTGATGCGCCTGGGCATTGCAGGGAGCGATTGGATGAATGCGGGGCAGGCCTTTTGGGTTCTGGTATTCAGCTATATCTGGAAAAACTTGGGCTACGACATTGTGCTGTGGATGGCAGGGCTGTCTGGGATCTCGGAAAATATTTATGAGGCTGCAAGGGTGGATGGGGCAGGGGAATGGCAGTGCTTTGTAAAAATCACGCTGCCCAACTTAAAGCCCTCCCTATACACCATTACGGTGCTTTCCTTCCTCAATTCCTTTAAGGTATTCCGGGAATCCTATCTGGTGGCGGGAGATTACCCCCACGAAAGCATTTATATGATGCAGCATTTATTCAATAACTGGTTCCGCAGCTTTTCCTTTGACAAAATGGCTGCCGCAGCTGTGGTGGAAAGCCTTGTGCTGCTGGCCTTTATCTTGCTGCTGCAAAGGGCTTGGGACAGGAAAGAGACTGCAGGCTAAGCGGTGCGGCTCTTGGAGCCGGCATGGGATTTGCATCTGGCAAAGAAAGGAGCTGCTGACCGAGATGCACCATAAAAAAACGAATAAAAGCCATAACATTCGCCTTGGCCGGAAATTCTGCTGGCTTGTCCTTGCGCTGTTTGCAGTGGCAGCTTTATATCCAGTGTTTTTCCTTTTGGCAGGATCTTTTATGGGGGACGATGAATTGAAGCGGTACCTGGGCGCCATCGTTTCTGGCAGCGAAGGATATGCAGACTTTCCCCTGTTGCCTTTATTCCCCACCTTGCGCCATTATGTGGAGATTTTCCTGGATACGCCAGAGTTTTTCGTGATGTTCTGGAATTCGGTGAAAATCACCTTTGGCGTCCTGGCAGGCCAGTTCCTTGTGGGGACCATGGCGGCATGGGGCTTTGCCAAGCATAAATTTCCCGGCAAAAGGGGGTTTTTCCTGATTTATATGATTTTAATGCTGATGCCGTTCCAGGTCTTGATGCTTTCCGATTACTTGGTGCTGGATTGGATGCGGCTGACGGACAGCCTATGGGGGATTATCCTCCCAGGGGTGTTTTCCACCTTCCCGGTGTTTATCATGTACCGTTTTTTCACGGAGATACCGGACAGCCTGATTGAGTCTGCCAAGCTGGACGGCGCAAAGGAATGGCAGCTGTTCTGCTACATTGCGGTGCCGATGGGGTCTTCCGGGATAATTTCCGCCATGGTGCTGGGGTTTTTGGAATACTGGAGCCTGATAGAGCAGCCTCTGACGTTTTTGAAGGACAAAAGCCTCTTCCCCCTGTCCATCTTCTTACCGGATATCACGTCCATTGGCAAATCGGGTGTTGCCTTTGTGGCTTCCGTAATTACCTTCCTGCCGGCGTTGCTGGTGTTTTTGGGAGGGCAGGATTACCTGGAACAGGGGATTATGGCCGGGGCGGTGAAGGAGTGAGGGGGCTGTGCAGTTCGTGGAAAAGAAAGGGATATGAGAAATGGTTCGGAAAAAGGCATTTGGGATATTTGGAGGGTTTCTGGCGGTGATGCTGGTGTTTACGCTCATATCCAGGGCAGTGAGCGGAGCCGCCATGGCGAGGGTGAAGACCGTGAAGTTATCCACGGGAACGATTGACCATAAGGTAAGCGGGAGCGGCAAGGTGGAAGCCGGGAAGGAGGTTGCGGTCTATACGGAAAGCGGGCAGCGGGTGAAGGAAATCTGCGTGCAGGAGGGGCAGTCTGTGGAGCAGGGGGAAGTGTTGTTTTTGTTGGATGAAAAATGCCTGGAGGAGCAAATATTGGCAGCCCAACAGGAGTTGGAGAAACTCCGCCTGCAGGATCAGGATGCAAAAAGCAGCCAGGAAGCCCAGCAAGAAGCAAGAGCCCTTGCCAAGAAGCGGGCGGCGGAGGACTATAACCAGGCAGTCTCTAAGGGAGACGCAGATGTGGCCAAGGCAAAGGCGGACTGGGACGCCGCAGAAAGGGCGTTGCAGGAGTTCCTGCAGAATACCCCCCGCCCCGCAGAGACTGTGGGTGCAGCCTGCCTTGGCGGGGCATTCGATTGCGCTGCAAGACGAGCTGGCGGCGCCCCTGCAAGCCAACCGGGATTTTTAAGCGGGGCATTGAATCATATGGATGGAAATGTCAAAGGCAAGGAAGATGCGGGTGTAAGAACAGGAGCCAAGAATCTAGGGATGCAGAATATGGAGGCGGAGGCGTCTCAAGGGACAGAGAATCCAGGAGCGCCAAGTATAGGGTCGTCCAAAGGGGCGCAGAATAGGGAGGAGGAAATCTATGGAAATGGCATGGAAAATAATGGGAATCCTTCTCTGGGAATCCAAGATAAGCAGAGTGGAAATCCGTTTTCCAAAGTCCAAGCGGCTAACCAGGAAAGGAATCAGCCTTTGGAAGAGCAGGCGAATCAGGAAGGGAATCAGCCTTCAAAAGGCCAAGCGAATCCAGATGGAAGCCAGCTTTCGGAAGGCCAAGTGAATCCAGATGAAAGCCAGCCTTCGGAAGGCCAGGCGAATCAGGATGGAAGCCAGCCTTCGGAAGGCCAGGATAATCAAAGCCAAGAAGGCAGCCTAGCCGAATGGGAGAGCCAGAAGGCGCAGCTGGAGCAATCTGTAACAGAGGCAAAGGCTGCTTATGAGGCGGCGGTTTCAGCGCGTACGGACGGCATACGGACGGCTGTCCGGGCTGTGGAGGATGCGGCTGCGCCATCCCCTACGGACAGTACCGCTGCGCAGAATGAGATTGCCAAAAAGCAGCAAGAGCTGGCTGTCCATAAACTCCAGAGCTTGCAGAAGGATGGCGGAAAAGTGGCGGCTCCGGTTGCTGGAATGGTAACGCAGATTGCGGTTACCACAGGGGATTTTACCACGGAAGGGACGGCTGTCCGTCTGGCGGACACTTCCAAGGGGAACCGTCTGGTAGCCTCCGTAAGCAAGAGCGATGAGGCATATGTCCAGAAAGGCGGCCAGGTCACCATTTCCCCTTCGGGCAGCAAGGAGAAGCTGCAGGACTTTTCCATTTCCAATGTATCTGCCAACAAGGAAGACGACGCCCTTTTGGATGTGTCCATTGATTTGCCCAAAGGCGTGTTGGAGCCAGGCGCATCGGCGCAGATAGAAATTGTACAGAAATCTGTCCAATACAGTTCTGTCATTCCCATACAGGCGCTCTATGAGGAGCAGGCGGGCTATTATGTGCTGGTTTTGCGGGAGGTGCAAGGCGTGATGGGGCAGGAGCTAGTGGCGGAGCGTATGGATGTGCAGGTGTTGGACAAAAACAGCGCAAGCGCCGCATTGGAGGAAGGGCTGCTGACCGGAGAGCAGGAGATTATCAGCACATCCAGCCGTTCCATTGGGGATGGCAGCAGGGTAAGGAGGGAAGAATAAGCCATGAGGAAATATATGCGCTATTTGGCGCCGGTTGGAATCTTAGCCCTTGCCATGGGGCTGCTCTACCTGTCGGCTGTCGCCTGGGGTAGCCTGGCGCTTGAGAAGGTGATGTTTTATCTGGAAAGCCCCATATCCATCACGGAAGGGATGGAGGTGATGGAGTATCTGCAGGAGCAGGCGGAAAAAGGAGGGGAGGAGGAGGCGCCGCCTGTCTTATGCATTTGGGGGCAGAAGGAAGGGGTTACCCTGGAAAATAAAGATTTGTCCAGGGCGGCTGAGGCAAATGCCATCCTCTTGTGCGGAAGCCCGGGGCTGGTGCTGGAGGGCTGCCAGGTGCCTGTGCAGGGAGATGAGGAAGGGTGCGTCCTAAGCGAAGAGGCTGCCTGGGCGTTGTTTGGCAGCAGCCAAGTGGCAGGGAAGGAGGTTTCCTATAGGGAAGCCTCCTATACCATTCGCCAAGTGCTTCCCATCCGGGGAAATATCATTGCATTCCAGGCAGGGAAGCGGCAGGGGAGCCGCACAGGCAGCCAGGCGCAGCCAGACGGCGAGGCGGAGGAGACGCTGAATCGGGTGACGGCAAAAAAGCAGGAGGGGATTTCAAGCCGCAGCCTTTCGGCAAAGCTGGCCATGCAGTGCGGACTTTCCGTGCGGATGCTGGACTTGGAGCTGCTGCGGGGGATTGGCGGGGGCTTTATGCTGCTGGCGCCTGTTACGGCCTGCGGCGTTTTCTTTGTCATCCTCCTTAGGCAGTGCAAAGGGCAGAAATCTCTGGCCGGCAAGGCGGCGATGGCGGGAGCGTCTTTGCTGCTGGCAGGGATTTTTTTTCTGTTCCTGAAAGGCCAGGTGCGGATTCCAGAGGATTATATTCCGTCCCGCTGGTCTGATTTTTCCTTTTGGACAGGGCTTTGGCAGGAGAAATTAGAGGCGGTGAAATTCTTAGTGGGGATGGAAAAGGCGGAATTGGACTATGAATGGGTGGACGGATTTCGAAAGGCGGCAGGGTGTGGGCTTTTTGCGGAGTTCTTGTCGGTGGTGGGAATGGTTGCCATGAACGCCTTCCGAGCTGAGGATAGTAATTATTTTTAAGAAGGGACTTGTAAATTTTAGTTCGATGCAATATAATGGAATGAGTTTATTCCTGCGAGCAATAGAGATGTAAATGATGAGGCTATGTAGATTGATGATTCTTTTGAGCTGGATGAAGTCTCTTATTTTTACCGTGAGGAAAGAAATAGTTTGAACCACCGCAATCATTTGAAGAAGAAGCTTATCAGGGAAAACAGTTCAGGTATTATAGGAGAGATTGTAATAAATAATACGTTGGAAAACATATACAATAAGATTTCTGCAGTTTGCAACGGTGATATTATCAAGACGAAACGCAAAGGATTTGGCCATCGGAGAAAAAAACGGGTTTGTCGAGAGTATCATATAATCTGTGCAAATTGTCCAGAATGCAATTCTGGTTTTATTAAATGCCAAAACCCTGTCAAGGCCAAAGTTCTTGCTTTGACAGGATTTTGGCAATTTGAGTTATTCCGCCTCTTTTCCCTTCTATTTCTTTACCGTAACCTTCACAGTCCCCAGTTTCCGGGTCTTCCCATTGAGTTTCTCACGAACGGTGATTTTTGCCGTCCCGGCTTTTCGGGCGGTGATTACGCCTTTTTTGCTGACGGACACCACCTTGGTGTTGCCAGAAAGGAAGGTGTAGGATGCGCCCGTTTTTTTGTAGCTAATCGCTATTTGCTTTTTCTTGCCTTTCTGGATGGTAAGGCTCTTGGACTTCAGCTCTGCCTGGGCAGTGATTTTGACGCTCTTGCTGGCGGCGCCGATGGCCGTTGGGTAGCCTTTCTGTGTCTTGGCGGCTTTGATGATGTAGGTCTGTGTCTTTTCTTTTTTCAGGTCAAGGCCGGTGAGGGTGGCTGTGTAAATGCCGTTTTTCAAGGATGCTGAGCCGATTTTCACATATTTTTTTCCATTGTAGGCATACAGCTTTTTGCCCTGGATTTGGAAGGCAGGCATGTATTTCTTCTTGCTGGCATTGTATTTCTCAATATAGTAAACGTTTGCCCGGGGAGTCTGCTTGAATTTCAGCGTGGCCTTGGACTTAGCGCTTGTCTTCCCTTTCTGTTCCAGGCTGGCTTTTGTGGCTTTGCCTGGAAGGGTAAGGACTTTTTGGGGGCTTGAAGCCTTGCCAATCTGTTTGTCGCTGCCCTTGCCCTTGTAGGCGTAGATGCGGTAGCAGTAGGCAGTGGCGGAAGAAAGCCCTTTGTCCTGGTAGGATGTAGCCGGCGCTGCAATTTCCTTGATTAGGGCATAGTTCCCAGTGTCCCCGTTTCTTCGGTAAATCTGGTAGCCGTCTGCGTTCTTGGCAGCTTTCCACTTCAGCGTTACGGAGGAGGTTGCTGCCGCAGCCGTCACATTTGTGGCTTGGCCGGGATCCTCTTGCCCAGGCTTGTCTGGGGTAGGGTCTTTTACAATGACGTTCATCTTTACGGTTTCATTTGCCTTGGCCAGTTCTAGTTCCCCGGTCATGTAGAGTACGGGTTCCCCGTCTGCGCCGAAATGGACGGTGCGCAGGCCGCTGTTGCGGCTCCCTACGGTGCCGTCGGCATTGACAGGCCTTGCATGGTATACGAACACCAAGTTGCCGGCAGCGTCTGTGGTGTAGGAATTATGCCCAGGGCCTGCCTCCCCTTCTACGGCGCGGGCGTAGAGGATGGGGAAATTGCTCTTGCGCCAGCTGGCCGGGTTCAGCAAATCCCCTGTGCTGTCTGCACTTAAGAGCCCCACGCAGTAGGTTGCCCCTACGGAAGAGCCGGAGAACGTGAGGAATACCTTATCATCCCGGATGATGGCATAAGGCCCTTCATCTACAGGCGTATTGTCGTTGTTGTCCCAGCCGTAATCCGGGCGGGAGATGATGGTTGGGCTGCTGGTCAGTTTCCAAGGCTCTTTTGGGTCGATGGTTCCAATGCAGAGGACAGACCCAGTGGCGCGCCCAAAGTCCCGCTGTGCCCAAGACACGTATTGGATCCCATTTACCTGGAAGGTGGTCATGTCTAAGGTGATGCCTCCAAATTCGCCCAAGGCTTCATTCAGCGGCCTGCCGTCCTTGCCTTGGAAGAGCACAGGCTTTTCCCAATTGTTTCTGTCTGCCAAATCCCCGCCCTTGAAATGCATGACATGGGACTGGACATTCCAGCCGTCCCCAGGGTTGGAGCTGAAGAAAATGTAAAGCTCGCCGCCTACTTTGTGGATTTCCGGCGCCCATAGCATGCCGTTCACGTCCGGGTACATATCCAGGTTTAAAATCTCCGTTTCCGGGGCGTCTTTCAAGGCCTCTAAGGTCTGGGACTTCTTGATGGAAAAGCTGTGGTTCCCATTGGCATCGTTGGTGGCGATGAAATAGTAATAGCCATCCTCTGGATTGTAGTAAGCGCAGGGGTCGGCCCGGTTTACGCCGAGGGAAGTGCTGTTTTGCGCCTTCATGGATGGGGCGCG
>CAOKUK010000052.1 GCA_948472595.1 uncultured Eubacterium sp. | reverse complement strand
TATTGACCAGCGCGATCTGGTTGCTGCTCCCAATTAAGTCCTCAAAAGACTTGATATTCTCATCGTTCGTCATAATCCCGTGTTCCTGGCCGGAAAGGTTGGTGAATATCTTGTAACCTACGCCCTTCATGACGCCGGTAACCGCAGGCCCCACGCCCATAAACCCGGCGTCAATGCTCCCTGCAGAAATCCCGGTATTGATATCCGCCCCAGAGCTCATCTGGTTCCAGGTAACCTCCACCTGGTTCCCTGTGGCTTCCTCATAGGCCTTCTCAATCAGCTCCTGCTCCTGCATAATGCTTAAAGGCGCATAGGCCAGCCCATACTGGTAGGCGATATTAAGCGTGGCAGATTCCCCGCCGGCGCTTTCCTCCTGCCCTGCGTTGTCTGCATCCTCCTGTCCTGCCGCTTCCTGCGATTCCTCCTTGGCAGTCTCTTCCTGCCCCTTTGAGGCCTCTTTCGTCTGTCCGCTGTTTCCGCATCCTGCCGCCAGAACGGCCGCTCCCAGGCATACTGCCAATAACCTTAAGTGCTTTTTCATAATAAAATCTCCCTTTCTTCTATGGATTTCTTTGTCATTAAATTTTTCCACCTGCGCAGCTGCAATCCAATGCCCTGACTGCGCGCAATTGTTCGCAATGCAGGCGGGGCGCCCCCTTATGCCTTTTCCACTAGCTTCTTACGCTGCACCTTCCCGTTGTAGGTCCTGGGGATTTCGTCAATCACTTCAATCTCCTTGGGCATCTTATTGGCATTGATGGCGTTCTTCAGGAAATCAAACAAATCCTTTTTCTGAAACGTCTCCTTATTGCGCGCCACCACGAACAGCTTCGGCACCTGGCCGGACAGCTTGTCCGCCTTGGGCACGCATGCGCAGTCTAAGACCTCCCGGAATTTCCGCGCACTCTCCTCAATTTCCTCCGGCGCAATCTTAATCCCCTTATAATTGATGATGTCATCCTTACGCCCCTGCATATAGACATAGCCGTCTTGGTCAATGTAACCCAAGTCGTTGGTATAGACATAGCCGCCATGCATCACCTGCGCCGTCAGCTCGGGCTGCTTCCAATACCCCTTCATGTTCATGGCGCCTGCCGTGGCCAAAAGCCCCATATGCTCTTTGGAGGACTCTATGGGGTTCCTGTCCTCATCCGTCACCAGGAAAGAAGCGTTTTTGGCAGGCTTCCCGATGCAGCCTGCCCTGCCTCGCTCCTTGTTGAAATCCAGCACGCAGGTCCGCCCTGACTCTGTGGAGCCGTAAAAATTATAGAGGCGCGCCTTTGGGAAATGGGAAAGCAGGATTTCCTTCACATGCTCCGGCAAAGCCTCCGTGCCCACCTGGACATAGTCCATCCTGGAGCCGATTTCAGAAAGCTTCCCCTTGGCCAGCTGGTGCAAGGCCGTCACGGCGCTGGGGGAAATGTCCATGGATGTGACCTGGTACTTTTCTATCATGGCAAAAATCTGCTTCACCCAGGACACGCCCTCCGTCAGCGCCACGGCGCTCCCATTGAGCATGTTGGCATAGCAGCACCGCAGCCCATGAGAATGGCTTAAGGGCAGCGGAATCCATTCTACATTGCCTTCTTTCATTTCCGTGCCATATTTCACATTCTCCGCAAGGGCAATATTGTTGCCATGGGTTATCTCAATCCCCTTAGACGCTCCGGTGGTGCCTGTAGTATAGAGGATTTCAGCGGTATCCTCTTTTTTCGGGAAGGAAAGCCCCGCCCCTAGGCTTTCACCACCCTCCATGGCCGGATTTCCTTCCGAGCCTTTGCCGCTATCCACGGCGCCTGGCTGTTCCAGCAAGGTTTCTAATGACATCCGCTCCACCGGCAAATCATAGGCAGTGCGGCAGAGGAACAGCCTTGCGTCCGTATCCTTTCTGATTTCCTCCACCCTCTCCGCCGACGCACGGCGCTCCACTGGGACAAAGATTGCGCCGCACAGGCCGCATGCAAAATTACACACGAAAAAACCTGCGTCCTGGGTACATTCCACCATCACGCAGTCGCCTTTCCCTATCCCCATATCCAAGAGCCGGAGGGCGGCTTCTTTTGACCGCCCCCACAGTTCCCCATAAGTATGCTTTCCCTCCTTGTCCGCCACGCAAAACCTATCCGGGTCCATGCCCGCATGGCTTGCCACAATTTCCACAATTGACTCATGCATATCTGTTCTCCCTGTAGCTTCCATCAATATTTTAAGTACTTCCCGACTTTCTCCCGGTAAGCTGCGGCCGTCTCATCCCAGGAATCATAAGGTTTCTCCCCGCGGTGGTCGCTAAGCCCATACCGTTCCATCAAATATTCCCCGAATACCTTCGTAAACTTATAGGACCCATTGATATTCGTATGGTTGATATCCTCAAAATCCTTCTTTATCTTAAAGTCAAAGGACTCAAACAGCTCCTCCTCATTGTAATTGATAAATTCAAAGCCATACTCCTCCACGATGTCCCCCACGTAGTTCATGCGGGCCAGGTTCTTTTCGCGCACTACGGGCACTGCCACAAACTGGAAGCTGACCTCCTGCCCTTTGCACCATTCCAGCAAGTCCCGGAGCGCCGCCTCATTGCCTTCCCCAACTTCCTGCCGCTTATCGCTGGTAGGGTGCTCCACATCCTCCTTAAGCCCTTTCATCCAGCCCTTCTGGTAGTTGGAATTCAAGTAAGAGGGGCATGTCTTGGCAAAGTCCTTCTCCGTAAGCTCCTTCCACCTGGAATGGAACTGCATGATGGGGAAATAATACTGCATCTTCTCCATCCCCTCCACGCCGGTAAACTTGCAGAAATCCTCCACCAAATCCAGACGGTTCTTGGAAAATTTCATGTTGTCCAAAAGCAGGTGCACCTTGTTGTTCTCCTTGTCTATATTGGCAAAGGGCGTGATGTCAAACACAATCACCTTGAGGTCCTGGGTCTTCATCGCCTCGATGGCCACATGCTTCATGGTGCAGCCTGGCATGGAAGAGGTGGCAATCTCCGAAGAGGCCATCCCATATTCCTCCCATGCAAAGGCCGGCTGCCAGAATTTATAAATATGGCTGTTCCCAATGACTAGGGCGTCCACGGTGTCCTCCTCCGTCCCATAATACCCCTCGAACATCATTTCCGCATATTCATCGGTCGTCCCCAAAACAGACCCGACCCCTATATAAATCAACAGCCCCACCAGGAAGAACCCGATGGTACCAATCACGTCTCTTAAAATCTTCATCCGTTCCCTCCCCTTTTAAAACTGTTGGTAAATAAAGGCTGCGCTGTCGTATGCTGGCCCGTAAATCCCAAAAATCACCACCAGGTAAAAGGCAGTCCAATAAACCAGCCACCGGCACACAAGCCCCTGGGCGGCAACGGTCTCCCGAATCCGCACGCCCCGTTCATGGGCGATGTCCACAAAGAGCAGCAAAAGCGCCATCCCAAACAACACAGCCATATCCTTGCCGTCCAACCCCAAGGAAAGCAGCGTGCCGTCCACCAGCTGCCAAGGCTGCGGGTTTTTAAATACCTGCTTTATCATAAAAAATGCCGCCGAGCATGTCGCCGCTCTGGGGAAGAACCGACCGAAAGAGCAGAGGAAGAAGGTGCGCACCATCTGGAACAGGCTCCACCCATAGGATTTTTCCTCCACCCGGAACAATGCAAGCCCCTTTTTGTACACAGGCTCCAATAAAATTCCCGCTGTGATGATGACGCCGTTCCATATGCCGTAAGCCACATATTTCCAACTGGACCCATGCCAGAACCCCACCAAGAAGTAGACGATAAACATGGCTAAAAAGGAGGGCAGCTTCTTGCCGATATAATTCCCGAACAACTTTCGCGCACCCCGCCCCATGGCGCCAAAGCGCTTCGACAAGGACAGCGGGTAAAAGATATAGTCCCGCATCCAGGTGCCGAGGGTGATGTGCCACCTGCGCCAGAACTCCTCAATAGACTTCGCAAAATAAGGCTGTCGGAAATTCGCCTCCAAATCAATCCCAAAAATCTGGGACACTCCCATGGCAATGTCCATCCCGCCGGAAAAGTCCCCGTACACCTGCAGGCCATAGAGGATAGCGCCAAACAGCAGCACCATTCCGCCGTAATCCTTGTAGCTTTCAAAGACCGTTTCCGCCAAAATCCCGATGCGGTCCGCTAAAATCAGCTTCTTCATAAATCCCCACAGAATCAGCTGGCAGCCGAACTTCAGCCTTGTGAAGTCAAACGCATGCCCTTCCTGGAGCTGCTTGGCCAGCTGGTTGTGCCTAGCGATAGGGCCTTGGAGAATCTGCGGGAAATAAGACATAAAAAGGGCGAACTTGAAGAAATGGCGATCCGCCTCGTATTTTCCCCGGTACATGTCCACCATGTAGGCAATGGCCTGCAAGGTGTAGAAGGAAATGCCCAACGGGAGCAGCAATTCCAGCCTGCACTCCATAGCGTCCACCCCGAAATGCCCAAGCAAGGGGGAAGCGTTATCTAAAAAGAAATTATAGTATTTAAAAAAGAGCAGCGTCCCCAAGTCCAACAGGACTCCCAAGGACAGAATCCACTTTTTCTTCCTCGTGACAGAAAGCTTGTATTTTTTTCTTTCCGAAGCGTCCATTTCCCCTTGGCGGCGCTTTATGTATTCCGCAGCCTTCCTGTTCTTACGCTCTAGCCACAGGCCAATCAGCCAGGTGACGGCCGTCACGCCTGCCAATACGGCTGCGAGGTAGGCGCTGTTCCACCAATAGAACAGGTAGCTTGCCGCAAGCAAGACTGCCCAGCGGCATTTTTTTGGCACGAGGAAGTAGACGGCACAGACTGCCGCCACAAATAGTAAAAATAGAATGGATACGAATTCCATGCCTTACATTTCCTCTTGCAGCTTCTGGATTAAATCCATCATTGCCTCTGGGGTATTGAAGTTCTCTGGGAGCAGCTCCTCTACGGAGATTTCAACCTCAAACGCCTCATTGAGCTCGCCGATAATAGCGATAATGTCAAAAGAATCTAAAATGCCATCGTCAATCAGCTTTTCCGTTCCATTTCGGAAATCAACATCGGAACGTACGCCTTCTAAGATTTTATACAGTTTTTCCATCCGTATTCTCCTTTGTCTGGTATGGAGGGGATTGCATCCGCCTTTCTACCTTATTTTTTACGGCTGCCGAAAATAAGGACTGGGCAAGCCTACGGTTTTTTATTATAGGGAGAGAATGTGATAGAAATTTGATGAATAGGGAAAAGATGGGGGAAGTTTCGACGACAGATAGGACGCTGTTCGGCAAGGGAAATATTTTTGTAGCAGATAGGACGCTGTTCGGCGGGGGCAATTCCCATCTGCGAACGTCGCAACGCTCCGGCAAACTAATCGCTAAGGGAGGCTAAGACACTCAGGAGAGCCTTCGTGCCTAAGCCTCCCTAAGCGCTGGATTTTGCCTCCGCTAAAACCGCGCCTGAATCGTTCGCAGAGGGGAATTGCCCCCGCCGAACAGCTGGTTATTGGCTTGCAAAAATAAGGACTCTGCCGGCATCTTTCCATAGTCAACGTCTTTTCCGAACAGCATCTGCATATCCCTTAAAGTTACAAAGTCTATGTCGGCCTCCTGAGACACAGTTTTATTTCCACTGCCACTCCAAATGACTAATCCTATCATTTTCCCGGACATCTGCGCCAACACCCCAGAGCGGGCAATGAATCCCCACAGGCAGCTTTTCTTGCATTTGTTTTTTTCAGCCGGTTTTCAGTACCAGCGGCTCGGGGTGGGCAATGGGCCTCTGCAGACAATGCAGGGGCGCTTTTAGCGAAGGCGAAATCCAGCGCTTAGGGAGGCTTAGGCACGAAGGCTCTCCTGAGTGTCTTAGCCTCCCTTGGCGATTAGTTTGCCGGAGCGTTGCACCGTCTGCAGAGGCCCATTGCCCACTCCGAGCTGCGTCCGAATACCCATCAAAAATACCCATCAAAAAATTTGCCCCTCACCCCTCCCCTCGATAATAAGCAAAACAAAGCCCCAAAATCACTCCCCCCAGCCCAAGCGTCATCCCCAGCGCCAAAAACACATCCCAGACAGACGTCTGTATATCCGCCGCCGCCAGGGCCAACGCCTCCACCAACAAAAGACCGCAGAAAAAACCTCCCCCTGATACGCACAAATACCTCTTGAAGATTTCTGCCCACTCCCGGCTCTTTAACGCCCCGCAGAGAGCCCAGGCGTAAAAGAGCTGCCTGCGGAAGCGAAGCCAAATAAAGGTGGCCAGGATAGTGCTTAAGGAAAAGCTTACCAGAATCATTACATACATGGTATCCATAATGGCGTCGCTAGACAAAAGCTTTGTAAGCAGCGGCTCTTCTGCCCCCTCGCCCAGCGTCATCAGCACATTGGCGGAGGAGCCAAAAAGGCTGCACAGCTCCTGCCCGATTTCCCGTATGCGTTCGGGGCTTTTTGCGTCCAGCTTGTAGTCCGCATTGATTCCTGCCATCTGCACGGCGGATTGGAAATCAATGAAAATCATATGGTTGGCTCTGCTGTCCCCTTCCGTCCCCATAATCCCAATGACCTCAAATTCCGTCCCATCCAACTGGTAGAAAAGCCCCCCGTCCCTGGAAATGGCCTCATCCCAAAAAGTTTTTCCCAACACCATCTTAGGCCTGTCTGTCCAGGATGTGGAGAAATCAAAGAACCTCCCCCATACCATCGGGGGCACGTTCACGTCCCCTTGCAGGCAGACTCCCCTTATGGGGATTTCCGGGGAAGGCACGGACACATAGAGGCCGAATTCCTCGTAAGATGCGGCAAGAGAAGGAACGACGTCTTTCCACTGCCCTTTTTCCTCCGAGCCAATGATATAAAAATTTTTCTGCTGCCCAGAATATAGGTTATGGCGCATAAAGCTGTTTGCCTGGCCTGCCCGGGTGGCTGACACAATCAGAAGCAGGCACAGGGAAACGGCTGAAAAGTTGAGGAACAGGAGGGCATTCCCTTTGGGGATTCGTTTCCCGAACAGTTTCATAATCCCCCTCCTTCCCCGCCCTTTGGCTTTTCCACCTTGCCGTCTTTCAGATAAATGATGCGTTCACAGCCGCTTGCGACCCGGGCGTCATGGGTGACGATGACAACGGTCTTGCCTTTGGTGTTCAGCCTATGGAAAATCTCCTGCACAGACTCGCCTGTGACCTCATCCAGAGCCCCGGTAGGCTCATCTGCCAGGATGACGCTGGGCTGCTTGACGATAGCTCTAGCGATGGCTGCACGCTGCTGCTGCCCGCCGGACAGCTCGCTGGGGTAGGCCTTTGCTTTTTCCGCAATCTCCAGCTCCCCAAGGGCCTCCATCACCATTTCATGGATTCTCTTTTTCGAATGCCCCTGGGATTTCAGCGGGAGCGCCACGTTCTGGAAAATATTCAAGTCCTCTGCCAAGGCAAAATACTGCACCACAAAGCCAATCTCGTCCCTCCGGAACTTGGCAAGCTCCTTCTGGCTCTTTCCATTCACTTGCTTGCCGTTGTATCGGTACTCTCCGGCGTCCATGGACATCATGCCCCCCAGAATATTCAGCAAGGTGGATTTGCCGGAGCCGCTTTTCCCCATGATAGCCACCATCTCACCCTGGGAAATGGACAAATCTATCCCACGCAGCGCCTCGACCTTTGCTTCCTTTTTGCCAAAGGCTTTCCATACGCCTTTCATCTCAATCATAAGCCTTCCTCCTTTCCTGCCGTCAAAACCATGGGCGGGGCTCATTCCCTTCATCTGAATGCATATAAGCCCTCGGAAACCGCTCTTCATCCTCCTCGGTTATCTCAGCCTCTGCGCCATTGAAATACTTCATGCGTGCAAGCTCCTCATCTGTTTCCCCCCGGTAAAATACAGCATATCCAAGGAAATCTGTATCTCGTTCTCCCACATAGCTATCCCCGACATACCGTGCGTTCCACACCAGCTCATAATAACCCAGTATGGATTCCATGTCCTCCCGGGACATATCCTCTTGGACGTCGATGGATAGGCATACGCTCCGTTCATCCGTCGCATCATTGATATAGCACCTTTCATAGCGCCCTCTCCACACCCCCTCGCGGTACATTTTTACGGCCGGATGATTGTCTGACAACTCCACAATATCCATATGTTGGCTGCGCCCAAACACAAAAGCCCATCCAATTGCCAAAAAGGCCAGAGCCGTGGCCGCCAAATAAATCTTCCTGTATTGATTCATACCTAAAATCCTCTCAAAAGTTAATATAAGTCAATGCCATGGCCCCGTTTTGCTCCCATCCTCCTGATGGAAATAGGGCGGCGGGAAGCAGCCCTTATCTTCCTCTGTAATCTCAGCCTCTGCTCCATTGAAATACTTGATGCGGGCAAGCTCCTCATCCGTTTCCCCTCGGTAAAATACGGCATATCCAAGGAAATCCGTATCCCGTTCCCCCACATAGCTGTTCCCCACAAACTGTGCATTGGCCACCAGCTCATAATAATCCAGGACGGAGGCCATCTCTTCCCTCGTCATATCTTTCAGCACATTGACAGACAGGGTAATGCCATTCATCCCGATGGTCTCATTTGCCCCTCCCCTAGCCCAATGGCTTTCATAGCGCCCCTCCCAGTAGCCGTCATAGTACAATTTCACTGCCGGGTGGTTCCGCTCCAACTCATGAAAATCCAAATGCCTGTTATGACCAATCGTAAAAACTCCCCCAATCACCAGAAACACGGCCACTGTGACCACGAAATAAACCTTCCCATATTTTTTCAATGAATCCCACTCCTTCTTTCTTTGCATTTCCATGTCATTCTTTCTGCCGTATCAGGCGCTCTGTGTCTACGCCCCGCATCAGGTACAGGATAAATCCCGCTCCTATCAGAAATGCCGCCCCTGCCAGCCCATATGCCGTCCCCAAAATCACCCGCACATCGCTCCCCCCTACGCTGTCAACAGTAAACACATACCTGCTCGCACACACGGCTGGCAGCAGGATTAATGCAATCTCCAGCAGGCACGGAACCAACAGGACGCTCATAGGGCACCCGTTCATCAGGTAAATCCCATATACCCTGCTGTTGGACTGCACCTTATCGTAAAATGTGACAAACAACCCATAAAAAGTAAAGCAAGACAGTGCAAGGGCTAAAATCATCATGACTCGGACGCGCATAGCGGATTCTTTCCGAAACAAATCCATCCCCAGGGACACCCCGAATATCTTAATCGGCGGCAGGCTGTGTGATTCGCCGATTTCCCGAACCTCCTCCACGGCCCGTTTCAAGTCCTTCTTATCCCTGATGCGTATGATGCCCCTGCCGCTTGACAGCGCCTCAATGCAAGACCAGGCCGATTCCTCCAAGATTTCTCTGCCGCCTTCCTCCTGCAAAAGCCGCGCCCCAGTGGGGAACAGGATACAGGAATCCATTGAGACGGTCTCCACACCGGAGAAACCGCCTTCTGGAAATTGTGCCCCTTTCTCTAAGATGCCCGCTACCCGGCAGCGGTAATCGCCATGACTGCCCAGCACATCAATGCACTGCCCAACAGAAAGGATTCCTTTATAGCCATAGCCTGCCAAAACTGGCAACCCTTCCCCTGCATGCTCCAAAGTCAGGTTCTCCTCCGTAAACCCTTCCCCTTCCACGGCTTTTAACCCCAGGCTCTGATAAGCGCCCAGGTTCGCCGCATAGGCCTTAAAGGAACGCACCAGGCAGGTATTGGCGCTATTCCCGTCATAGATAGGAAAAGGCTCTGGCAAGCCTTCCTGAAGGAAGCCTGTGAAATCCCTGTCCCCAAACAGCCCCTCCAAATCCTTCTCCCTTATGAGAATCTGGTGTCGGCAAATCGTAAGGATAGGATGCTCCTTGGAATTGCTCATAGCCCCATAAAAATCAATCATGTTCTGGCACCCGCTGACAGTCTTTAGGCTGCCCATATAATCTTCCTGGCTGCTGTCCTCCGCAAAAGACACCCCAAACTGATACCAGACGCCGCCATCATAATCCACCTCATTTGGCTGCCGCTCCCCCAAGTCCAAATAATAGGAACACATCAGGACTGCCATCACCAAGCTGATGCAGAACATGGCCATCAAAAGGATATCTTTCAGCCAGCTGTTCCAAAAGCTTCGATACAACTCCTCCAATATAAATTTTATGCGTGCCATTACCTCCTCCTTTCTCTGGAGTCCTTCTTTCGCATACCCCACTTTTTCCCATAGGATGGCTGCTTCCCAAGCCCATCATAGCGATATCTTCCACTATCCGTCAATAGGCCGTGCGCGAACTCCCCAAATCCGTTCCCCAATCCTCCCCGGCAAGCCTTGAAAAACCTGGGCGCCCGATATATAATTACATTATCCTCCAAACGGCTGGGCTGTAAATAGTGAAAATTCTTTACGAATGGAAAGGAATCTGCATTATGTCCATAAAGTATTGTTTAAATTTCGTGGAAATCGTAGTAGAAAGCATCCTGTTCACATTCTTCCTCTTTTGCAGGATGGACTGGCGCAATCCTTTGGATAGCAAGCATCTTGATTCCTTGTTCCGGCCTGCCCTTAAGCGTACGACCGCCTGGGACGCCTGGGCATGGAAGATCCTCTTTTGCGGCCTTGCCATTCTCTCCGGCAGCCTCATGCATTTTTTTGGGGCAGCGAGGCTTCACACCGCCATCCTGCAGATTCTTTCTTTCCTTCTGCGCATGCTGCTGGTGTCCTTCTTTTTCAAAAACACCTTTTTCGACAAAGCCTTCCACATCTGCCTGCTCTGTTTTATGAGCCTGTTCGCAGACCAAGCGTCCTGCATGATGGAAATCTTCTATTCCTATATCTGCCGCCAACCTGTGGAAAGATGGCTGGCCGGCGTATGCCCGGTTACAAATCTTGAATTCGCCTATCAGTTTTCCAATAGCCTCCGGGATACGCTGTTTTATTTAGGGTTTGAATTTATCATCCTGCGCCTTTTCTTATTTTCCTTGAAGGACATTTCCCGTCTGTCAGAAAAGGCGTACGGGTTCCTGATAGCCATCACAGCCGCCGCTCTGCTGGTATCCACCTATTTCCTCATTCAAGTCATGGGGATTGACCCGAACTTGCTGCCAATCCAATACCAGTTTCAGTTTTATATCATCAACATTTTGATATTAATCCTGTTTCTGTCCACTCTCCTGCTGAACCAGATTACCGGCAGGGCATTTTCTGAAAACATAGAGCTGGCGGAGAAGCTCCACATCCGGGAAAAAAACGAGGAGCGCAACAGATCCCTTTTACAGTCGGCAGAAAGCCTGCAGAAATGGAAGCATGATTACAAAAACCATTTAATTGCAATGAAGGGGCTTTTGGAAGACAGGGCTTACGGGCAGCTGCAGGAATACATCCTGAACCAGCTGGAACTCCTGCCCCAGACGTTCCCAACCGTCGATACCGGCCATCGGGTGGTGGACGCCATCCTGACAAATAAGATCACGCTTGCCCAGAGGGCAGGGGCAGCTTTCCGACATTCTGTCCTATTGCCGGATCAGATGCCGCTTAGCGACATTGAATTGACTGGGGTATTAGGGAACCTTCTAGACAATGCAGTAGAAGCCTGCCAGCAGGAATGTGCCGGCGAGGCTTATATTTCATTTGAAATGAAGCCAAAACGTGGAATGCTATATATCGGGGTGAAAAACAGCTCTGGGGGAAATTATCGGTACAGCCAGGAAGGAAGGCTGGAAACCACCAAAGGGGATAAAGAAATCCATGGGAGGGGGCTTTCCAATGTGGCTGGGATTGTGGAGGCGCACTCTGGATTTTGCCAGGTGCATGCAAGGAAGGAGGCTTTTGAAGTGGTGATTTATATACCAATGTGAGGAAAAAGGGGCTCTTTTGCAATGGGGACGCTGCCCCAGGCGGACAAGCCCCCTCTGCAGACAGCGCAACGCTCCCAGTCGCATCCGAAATCCCATCCCTCTCAAAAAGAAGAAAGAAAGGAAAAAACAAGGTACCCCCAGAT
>CAOKUK010000051.1 GCA_948472595.1 uncultured Eubacterium sp. | reverse complement strand
TGTAAAAAGTCCCGCCTTGCACCACGATGTGCTTCCCCAAATCTTTGGCGTCGGATACCTTGATGACCTTGAACAGGGCGTTCTTGATAACGGAATAGGCCAGCCCGGCGGAGATGTCGGATACCTCCGCCCCTTCCTTCTGCGCCTGCTTTACCTTGGAATTCATAAATACCGTGCAGCGGGTGCCCAGGTCAATGGGATGCTCCGCAAACAGGGCGGCCTGGGCAAAATCCTCCACGGAATAGTTCAGGGATTTGGCAAAGGTCTCGATAAAAGAGCCGCAGCCGGAGGAGCATGCTTCGTTAAGCTGCACGCTGTCCACGGTTTGGTTCTTAATCTTGATGCATTTCATGTCCTGGCCGCCAATGTCTAAGATGCAGTCCACGTCCGGGTTGAAAAATGCGGCGGCGTAGTAGTGGGCGACAGTCTCTACCTCCCCTTCGTCTAACAGGAAGGCGGCTTTTAGCAGCGCTTCCCCATAGCCTGTGGAGCAGGAATGGACAATATGCGCCCCTTCTGGCAGCAGGGAATGGATTTCCTGGATGGCCAAGGTGGCGGTGGCCAGGGGGTTGCCGTTGTTGCTGCTGTAAAAGGAGTAGAGGAGGGAGCCGTCCTCCCCCACCAAAGCCACCTTGGTGGTCGTGGAGCCTGCGTCAATGCCCAGGTAGCAATTCCCCTGGTAGGTGGACAGGTGCGCCGTTGCCACCTGGTGCCTGCTGTGGCGTTTTTGGAAGCGGAGGTAGTCTTCCTGGGAGGCAAACAGCGGCTCCATGCGCTCTACCTCAAACTCCATATGGATTTCAGAAGACAGCTTCCGTAAGATGTCCGTAAGCTCTATCGCCACTTCAGGCTTGCTGTTTAAGGCAGAGCCGATGGCGGCGAACAAGTGGGAATGGCCGGGGGCAATGATATGCTCATTATCCAGCTTAAGGGTACGGATAAAAGCCTCCTTCAGCTCCGGCAAAAAGTGCAAGGGCCCGCCGAGAAAAGCCACATGCCCGCGGATAGGCTTCCCACAGGCCAGGCCTGAGATGGTCTGGTTCACCACGGCCTGGAAAATAGAGGCCGCCAAGTCTTCTTTGGAGGCGCCTTCGTTTATCAGCGGCTGGATGTCGGATTTTGCAAACACCCCGCAGCGGGCGGCAATGGGGTAGATGGCCTTGTAATCCCGGGCATACGTATTCAGCCCAGTGGCATCTGTCTGGAGCAGGGAGGCCATCTGGTCAATAAAGGAGCCGGTGCCCCCTGCGCAGATGCCGTTCATGCGCTGCTCCACGTTCCCGCCCTCAAAGTAAATAATCTTGGCGTCCTCCCCGCCCAGCTCGATGGCCACGTCTGTCTGTGGGGCATAGCCCTGCAGGGCGGTGGAGACAGAAATGACTTCCTGCACGAAGGGGATTTCTAAGTGCTTTGCCAGGGTCAGGCCGCCGGAGCCGGTAATCATTGGGGACAGGCGGACATTCCCCAAGGCGTCCTTGGCCTTGGACAGCAAGTCCTTAAGCGTCTCCCGGATATTAGCAAAATGGCGCTCATAGTCTGAAAACAGCAGGTTGCCCTGGCTGTCCAATATTGCAATTTTTACAGTCGTTGAGCCGATGTCAATGCCCAGTTTGTGTAAAGTATATGGATTCATATGGTTTCCTCCCAGGTTCTATTTGTAGTGGAACCCCAAATGGATTCATGGTAATTTTTAGGTGTTTCTTCTTATTTATATGCAAGTGTCCTGAAATTGAACACCGACTATTATACGACAGGAAATTACAAAATACAATCATTTTTTTCATTTCATTCCTGATAAGTGTGGAAGAACAGATTTCCTTTGTAAGAATATAATAGTAAAAATGGCTATGGAAAGCTATGGATGAATTAAGGAGGAAGAATGCTTATGGCAAGAGTCATACCAATCGGCCCAATTTATGCAGGCGGGCCCTGCCGGGGCTTTGTGCATGTGATTCAAAAAGGGGACACCCTGTACAATTTGGGAAAGCAATACCATGTAAGCGTAACCCAGCTGATGTTTGCAAATCCCTTTGTGGATGTGTATAACCTGCAGATAGGGGATGAGCTATGCATCCCATCTAGAATACAGCCCCGCCAGGGAGAAGGGGGGCAGGAGCCGGGATTGCCGTCCCCGCCTGAAAATATGGGGAATGCCTGGCCGGAGAGAGGCATGGAGCCAGAAGTGGAGCCTTCCGCAGGAAGCATGGAAGGGGAGTTGGGGGAAAGAATGGGATTTGAGCCAGAAGTGGAGCCTTTCAAAGGGAGCATGGATGGGGGATTGGAAGGAGAGATTTGAAACAGTGTTTTTGAAGCAGGATTGCGCTTCGGCCGCTTAGCAAAGAGCCGCTGGACGTGAAGCGCCCAGTGGTGATGGGCTGCCAGGCGCCGGCGGCGCTTGTCTGGCAACGGCTGAATCGGAGCATGTCATTCCCCTTGGCATCACTTATTTGCGTCTGTCGTTCCAATTGCTTTACCTTCTCCTTGTTTCATGTTATAATGGCCATAACATGTGCGAAGCAAACGAAGGGAGGAGGATTTTTATGGGCAAGCTCAAGAGAGGATTGGCGCTTTTTTTATCCGTCGCCATGATAGGGACGCTGCTGCCTGAAACGGCATTTGCCGGGCAGGGCAACAACGCAAGCCAGATGGAGGAGGATTCCTCGTTTTTAGAGGGAGATGCAGAGGGAGAAAAAGACCTGCCGCGGCAAGCAGTGGAAGACAGTGCCGATGAAAAAGCAAATGCGGCAGAAAGAAATGTGAATGCAGCCGAAGGAAAAGATGCGTCAGAAGAGAATGCAAATGTAGCCGAAGGAAAAGATGCGTCAGAAGAGAATGCGGGGGCAGGAGAAGGGAATGCAGAAGATTCAGCTTCCCTCCCTTACGCTGCAGCATCTACAGAGACCTTCCGCGTACTGACGGCGGGGCAGGAACTGCACCAAACGAAGGCTTCCCAGGAATTTTACCGTTTCCAGCCGGAAGAGAGCGGCTGGTACCGCTTGCAGATGCAGAGCAAGACGGACTGTAAATTTTCTGCGGGCGTGCAGCAGACGATTTATTATGAAAACTCTGTGGAGAAGAAACAGGATTATTCTAAGAGCAGCAGGTATAAGCTGTACCAGAACAGCCAATTGGAGCAGCTGATGTGGCTGAACCGGGACGAAGTGTATGAATTTTACTGTATCGTGACTTCTTATGAAGACCCAGACAACCTGGACGTGGCTTTGACCATGAAGCGAACGGAGATTTCAGGCATGGAGACGGCGGCTCAGCCCACAGGGGTGTCCAACAACGCATGGATTGGCACCGGGATGCAAGTGCGGATTCGCTATGGGGATGGGGAATCCATAGTCAGCGATGTGGATTGCTCTTATACGTCCTACAGTGAGAACAGCGGCTCGTCTACTAACACCCTGCGGGCCTTGAATTGGTGCGATATCGCCCATAAGAAGGAAGCTTCCATATCTCGGGATATCCAGGTGCTTTCCCTGGATGGGAATAAAGAGAGCCTGGACATTTACCGGTTGGCGGAAGGGGAGCATACGGCAGGCCTTGGCGTTTACTATACGGCGTTGGGCGAGTCTTCTTATTATGAATTCCAAGCCAAATTCCAGGTGGCGCACAATCCGGTGAAGTCCATTTCCGTGACTGAAAAAAGAGACAGTTACACCCGCAAATTCGGGCAGTCCTTAGAGCCGGTTACCATAGAGGCCATCCATGAGGATGGCAAGAAGGAGACGCTTTCCTCTTATTCCGCCCCTGTCTACCAATACCTGTCAGGGGAAGAGACGGAGGGGCCCGGCGGCGTGCTGTACCCCATGCGCTATATGGATATTGACAGCTATATGGATGCGCTGGAGCGCAGCGGGGAGCTGGGCGAAGGCGGGGTCACGAAGGCGGACGTAACCGTAGAGTACCAGGGGGTTCAGACGACCTATCCCATTGCCATTGCGGAAAATCCTTACAATGGGATTTCCGTAACGCCCAAGAGGACTGTCTATTATATGGATGCCAGCGACAGCATTTCTGTATCGGACGTGGGAAGGGTGTCGCTTTCCCGCAAAGACGGCGCAGAAGCGGATAGCTATTCCAGCATTACCGCCATCCCAGGCAATGCCTATTATTCCTACGGCAACTATGGACTCAGGCTAGAGGGCAAGCCGTCTTTTTACAAGGATATCAATGGTTACCAGAAGGCGGGGGGAACCGCAGGGAAAAAGCAGGTGACGGTTTCCTATTTGGATTACCAGGCAGCCTTTGACATTGATTTGCGTGAAAATCCTTATGAGCGGATTGAAATTGCGCAGAATCCGGAAAAGACGGAATACCGCTACAGCAGCTATTCCCAGTCCCTGAAATCAGAGGGGCTTGTATTCCATGCCTACAAAGCGGACGGCACATACGATGTCTATACCTATGGCAGCAAGGAAGGCGCTGTGGAAGGCTGGTCTCGGTATCTCCGCATTTCAGCGGATTCATCCTTATGGTATTGCAGGGAAGGGGAACATGCCATTACAGTCAGCTTTATGGACCATAAGGCAGAGTACAAGATTCAGGTGGTCAAGGAACAGGAGCCGGAGAAGACGGTCTATACAGACCTGAAAATCCTGAAAGCGCCCACAAGGACGATTTATTATATGGGGGAATGGGATACGGCAGTGAATACATACGAAGACCGTCAAGAAGGTTTGGAGTTTGAGCTGACGGACTCGAAAGGCGCAACGAAAAAATATCGTTATGGCCAGGGAGAGGGACAAGAGGGCTATGGCTCCTGGTGGGATGTCTCCTGGGACGTTGGGTTCGCATGGGACGAGGTTGACTGGTCAAAGCCCGGGACATACCAGGTTCAGGTGACTTGCCAGGATTTGGAGGCGGAATTTGATGTTATGGTGGCGGACAGTCCGGTGGTTTCCTTTGAGGTTGTCACAGCGCCTCAAAAGGATGTTTATTATCGGTATGAGGGCAGCGGCATGGATTTAAAGGGGATGTCATACCAGATTGCCTTTGATGACGGGAGCATCCATGCGGAAACCATAAAGGGCTCCAACCCCGATATGGCCTTCCAATACCAAGGGCGGGATTATCGGGTGAAGAAAGAGTGGATGAAGAAAAATTCCTCAGGGAACCCCACCTATGGGGAAAATGGAATGAAGTTCACCCTGTTTGGCAAAACGTACCAGATAGATTCGATTACTGTCTGCGAGGACCCGGTGAAGTCCATCCAGTTTGTAAAGGCGCCAGAGCAGAAGTATTTTAGAAATGCTTCGAGCAATATTGACTTGTATGGGGCAAAGTTCCTAATCTCTTATGCGGACGGCACGGAATATGGGTTTCAAGTGGAAAAGCACAGCTCCTATGTCCAGGTGGGGGACGCCTATGGGAAGACCTTGTCCGCCAATGTGAGTTATTTCATGGATCCACAGACGCATGGCACCCAGAAATGCCTGCAGGTGAGCTATATGAACGCTTCTGCCGAGCTCCCCATTGGGCCTGATCCGTCCCAAGAGGAGAGCAAGGCGATTACAGACGGCGGCCAGACCGGATTGATGGAGACGGACGAGGAAAATCCATATCGTATCCTGTCCTTTGCGCCCAAGGAGACGGGGAATTATTATCTGTATTGCGTAGGGGCTGATGCGCATGCCTCTTATTCCTTCCAGGTGGAGCTGTATGAGGGGAAGGTTTATGCTCAGGATATTCCCGCAGGGGGGTGGTATGGGCCATGCGTGTTCTGGAACCTACAGAAAGGGACGACTTATTATTTTGTCGTCAGCAATGTGGCCGGCAATCCGGATGGGAAAAGCCTGTTTCAGTGCTATTTGAGTTCTGCCATTACCGGCCCGGCAGAGCTTGGGGCAGTGAAAGGGGTTGAGGTGGACGCAAAGGGCGTCAAAGATACCTGGTATGAGTTTGAGTTCCGGGATGCCTATGCAGGGAGGCTGGATAGCTTGGATGTTCCTTACCAGGTTACCTATAACAATGAGCATAACTGGAGCGAGGTTCACTATCCTTACATGCTCCCCACTCCCGTGGGGGATAAGATGCTGTCAGCAGAATGGAAGTACAAGCGTTCTGAGACGAATCCGGAAGATATGAGGAAGCCGGAGTTTCGCGATGACAACGCCATCCTGTTTCAATGGGGCGATGAGGTCCTAGAGGAGGTTCCCGTCCATCTGAAGCAGGATTCCCCGATAGAGTCCATTACCATTGACAGCAATCCCTTGGAAGGGCGTTATCGGTATCAGGCTGGGAAAGGATTGAAAGGCCTGGCTGTTACCGTGCATTACACCAAGGAGGATGGAAGGCCGGATAAAAAAATCCTGTGGGAGGACGAATGGGAGCGCCCATCCCTGGATGGCTATGAATTGCAGTCTTCCTGGGGCATGCAAGGAGGAGAAGAAGCGGACGGCAGCTGTACGTATCGTCTGCAGGTTGAGTATATGGGCGTTTCCGTAGAAGAGGACGTTGCCATCCTGCCGAATCCGATTCTTGGCTTTACATTGAAGAAAAGGCCAAAGAAGGACAGCTTTTACCATTTTGAGGATACGGGAAACGTTGATTTGTATGGCATGGAATTTACGGTGGATTACCGGGACGGAAAGTCGGAGGCTTATCAGGTAAAAGAGCATGGCTCTTCGATTCTGCTTTCTGACGGCAGCGGGGAGACCGTGGAGGGGAGAATCCATCAGAAAGGGGATGGCTGCGCCCTGTTCCTGTCAGCGAGAGGCTGCCAGCAGCAAGTCATGGAATACAAGAGCCTTCCGCTGCCGGAAGCGGACGCAGAGGATATCAAGGAAGGCCAGACGAAGTATGCGGTCATTGGGGAGGGATGCCCGGTAAAGCTGTATAGGCTGCAGGCAGAGTCAGAAAGCAAGTACACGTTCCATGTAAACAGCAGGATTTCCGCTGCGGCCTATCTGTATGATGGGGAAGGCCAGCGCCTGGATGCGATGTATCTGTCTGCTGGAGACAGAGGGGAGCTGTCTAGGAGCCTTGGAAAAGGGGAGGATGCTTATTATGTAGTCTATGCCAGGGATTTGGATGCCATAGGGAGCATAAGCTGCGCGCTGGCAGGGGAGGAAATCCAGAAGGAGGAAATCCCAAGCGTAAGCCTTGATGTGGATGCGCCGGTTGCAGGGCAGGAGCTGCCCCAAGTATTCCCACCGATTCTGTATGAAGGATATGATGTGGATTCTTACCAGTGGTATGGGGGCGAAGGGGAGAATGCAGCCTTTGCCGCAGCGCACCGGCTCAAGGTGATTCTGGCTCCAGACCGGGAACACTGCTTTACAGCGGCCACAGAAGTTAGGGTCAATGGGGATGCAGTCGCATGCACTTTGGAATCAAACGGGACGGTCAGCTTGTACTACACCTTCCCCCATACAGAGTGCAAAGTGGATTTGCCCCAGGCAGAAGGCTATACCTTGCATATCCGGAATGAAAAGAAGGACCGGGTGGCCTATGGGGGGAGCTTTGCCTTCCAGTACCTGGACGAGACAGGCGAGCCGGATGCGAGCCTGACGGTAAAGGCCAATGACAACCTGGTGCCCTTAGGGGAGGATGGGTGCTACACCATAGAGAATGTTACAGAGAACATCACTGTCATCGCCAGGCCGAAGTACAGCGAAGTAGGGGAAGGGGAGTCCTTGTTAGTCCTGCACAATAAGAGTAAGGACACCTATGACACCATGGTTGGGAAACGGAACCAGACGATAAAGGACAATAAGCTGGAAAATGCGCTTCCTGCGCTGCCCAATTATGCAGAGGGGAGCGACCAGTTCTTCTATGGATGGTACCGTGGGAAGGACGAGGCCTTTAATGGGATGGGAACCCGTTTTACCAGCATGTCGAAGCTTGCGGAAGCTGTCTATCAGCTCTATGCAAAATGGGGAAGCGGGTATTTCACCAGCATTTCCAATGGGAAGCAAGTTCAGTACAAGGTGATGTCCTTTGACGAATACAACCGGATGTCCGTCCAGGTAAAGGGTCTTGCCAAGAAGAAGGCGATGAGCAAATCTCGGGCCTTTGGGATGGAAGGGGTATTGGCAAAACCAGCCGCTGTGTCTTTCGGAGATGAAGGATTGTTGGCAATACCAGCCGCTTTGGAGCAGGAAGAGATGTCTATGGAGGAAGGCCTGAATCTTGCGGTTTCTGATTGCCGGGTGGAATCTGTGGCAGAAAGCGCCTTTTCCGGCGACACGGGTCTGACGGACATTGTATTGCCGGATACGGTGGAGAGCATCGGGGCAAACGCCTTTTTGGGCTGCGCCAGCTTGGAGAGGGTTACGCTGCCGGATCGCATTACAGAAATAAAGGAAGGCACGTTTTCCGGCTGCGGCTCCCTGGAGTCGGTAGCGATACCGGAGCGGGTGAAGGAGTTAGGGGAAAATACGTTTTCCGGCTGCACTTCCCTAAAAGAGGTCACCCTGCCAAAGGGCTTGGAGGAAGTGGGGGAGAATGCCTTTTTGGGCTGCGAGTCCCTTAAGAAAATCACCCTTCCAAAGAGTGTGGAGAAGCTGGGAGAAAGCGCCTTTTCGGGCTGTACTTCCTTGGAGGAAATTATTTTCACCGGGGGCATAACTCAGATTGGCTCCTATGCCTTTGCGAAATGCAGCGCCTTGAAGAAGGTTGAAATCCCAGATACCGTCACAGAGCTGCCGGAAGGCGTGTTCCAAGGCTGCAGGGATTTGACTGTGGTCTTGCCGGACACCATGGAAAAAATCGATGCTTCTGCCTTTGCAGATACTACAGGCATTTCCATCGTTTGCAGCAGCCAGCTGGCAGAAAGCAGCGTTATAAAGGACCTCCAGGGTGCCCAAAGCCCCGTTCAGACCGTGTCCTTTTCCCTGGAAGGGGACGGGGTATTCTCTTATGGGGAGCCAGGGCGCATTCGGGCAGATTTTCGGATTAATGGGAAGACAGAGGAAGGGCGCAAGCTATTATGGAAGTATCCGGAAACAGACGCCTATGACTGCCGGATAGAGGGCTCCTCCCTTGTCGTCCTGCCCAAACGCCTGACTGGGGCAAATGAGCGGTTTGATGTCACGGTAACCGATGCGGAGCTGGGCTTGGAGGCTTCCCTGCGCCTGCGCACCGTTGCGTCAGATTTAGGCGGGGTGGATGAAGGCGGGGCGCCTCTGTATGAAGTGGAAATCGGGCAGCAGGAGTATGTCTATACCGGAGCCCAATACCGCCCCAGCGTGGCAGTGAAAAAAGCGGCAGGCCAGGTTATTTTGGATGCGTCAGATTATACGGTTACCTATTCCAACAACCAGAAGGCAGGGACTGCCCAGGTGATTGTAAGCGGGAAGGGCAACTATGCAGGGACTATCCGCAAGTCCTTTGTGATTGCAAAAGCCAAGCAGTACGTCACGGCTCGGGATATTGTCTGGAGCGTGAAGGAGCCCATTGTCCAAATTGGCGCCAGCAGCAGCGGGGACGGGCAATTAAGCTATGCCAGCAGCAATGAGAAGGTGGCGTCTGTAGATGCTTCCGGCATTGCCATCATACATGGGGCCGGGACTGCATCCATCCGCATCCAGGCGGCGGAAACGGAGAATTTTGAAAAGTCAGAAGTGAAGCAGATTACGCTGACGGTAAGGGCGTCCCAAGAAGGCTCCAAGCCGAAATCCCAGCTGAAGGTGCTGAAGGCGTCCTATACGAAGGCGTTAGGGAGCAAGCCCTTCTCATTAAAGGCCACGGCCAAGACGGCAATCACCTATAAGAGCAGCAGCCCTAAAGTAGCCGCCGTAAGCAAGGCCGGGAAAGTGACGCTTAAGAAATGCGGCAAGGCGGTGATTACCGTAAGGACCCATGATGCCAGCAAAAAAGTCACCATCCGCATTGTGCCCAAGAGAGCAAGCATCAAGAAGGCCGTCATCCCGAAGGCGGGGAGCCTGACTGTTTCCTGGGCGCGCCAAAAAGAGGCTTCCGGTTACGTGATTGAGTGTTCCACTGACAAAAAATTCAAGAAGAATGTCACCAGGAGGGCCATCGGCAAGAACAGCGTCACAAAGGTCACTTTGAAGAAATTGAAGAAGGGCAAGAGATATTATGTCCGCATGAGGGCCTATACCTTGATTGGCGGCCAGAAGGCTTATGGAGATTACAGTAAAATCGTAAAAAATTTATGAATCTTCTAGCCTTGCGTTGACAAACGCAAAGGGAATCAACTATAATGGAAGCTGTTAGTAATGAAACAGCCTAAGAAAAATGAGGTGCATTATGGATTTTCTAAATAAAATGGAACGGAAATTTGGCAAATACGCAGTCTCAAACCTGACGTTCTGGCTGTTGGGCGCATGGCTGGTGGGGTTTGTAATCCAGCTTACGATGCCCGAAGTGCAGCTGCTGCTCACTTTAGAGCCTGCCTATATCCTGAAGGGGCAGGTGTGGAGGGTTGTCTCCTGGCTGCTGCTCCCGCCCAGCGTCAACATGATTTTTTTGATTTTCTTTTTTGCTTGTTACTATTTTATTGGGACATCCATTGAGCGCGCTATGGGGACATTCCGCTACAACGTGTATCTGTTCAGTGGGATATTGTGCTCCATTTTGGGGGCGTTTGCCCTGTATGGGATTTATTATGCAGCTTCCGGGGGGATTTCCCTCACGGTGATTGGGTATTTTTTCCGCACGGAGTATATCACCATGTCCCTTTTCATGGTATTTGCGGTGATTTACCCCAATGTGGAGTTCCGCCTGTATTTTTTGATTCCCATTAAGGCGAAATGGATGGGGATTTTGGATGCGGTCTGGATGGGCTATATGTTCCTGCAGTCGGGGCTGCCAGGCAGGGTGGCTATCCTTTCCTCCTTCCTGAATTTCCTGATTTTCTTTTTCAGCACCAGGGACTTTAAGCGAGTGTCGCCCAAAGAGGTGCACAGGAGGCAGGTTTACCGGCAGCAGATGCGCGGGCCAAGGCGCATAGCAAAGCATAAATGCGCCATCTGCGGGAGGACAGAAGAGGACGGGGCGGAGCTGGAGTTTCGGTTCTGCTCTAAGTGTGAGGGCAATTACGAGTATTGCCAGGACCATTTATTTACCCACCAGCACAGAAGGCGGGGCTGACGCCTGGGGTGCGTCGGCTCCCCATAGGGAACGTTAGGATTGCATGGTAGCATATCAGAACCGGGGATTGGCTCTGATATGCTGCCTATTGTTATTCAAAAGCCTGCTGTTTCACAGCCTAGGCTTGCGGCTTGCAGAGGCTTTTCGGATAGGAGATACGTACTATAAAGCAAATTTCAGGAGGAGCAGTTATGGAAGAAGCAGTTTCCAAAAATTTTATCGAGCAGATTATAGAAGAAGACCTAAAAGAGGGGCATTGCGAGGCGGTTAGGACCCGTTTCCCGCCAGAGCCGAATGGATACCTTCATATCGGCCATGCCAAGTCAATCTTGCTGAATTATGGGCTGGCAGAAAAGTACCATGGGGAATTCAATATGCGGTTTGACGACACCAACCCCACCAAGGAGAAGGTGGAGTTTGTGGAATCCATTCAGGAGGACATCAAATGGCTAGGCGCAGATTGGGAGGATCGCCTCTTTTTTGCCTCTGATTATTTCGGGCAGATGTATGAAGCCGCTGTGAAGCTGATAAAGAAGGGGAAGGCTTATGTGTCGGATTTGAATGCGGAGCAGATTCGGGAATACCGGGGCACCTTGACAGAGCCTGGCATGGAGGATCCCAATGCCGGGCGCAGCGTGGAGGAGAATTTGCAGCTGTTTGAGGATATGAAGAATGGGAAGTATGAGGATGGCGCCCTTGTGCTGCGGGCCAGGATTGACATGGCATCCCCCAATATCAATATGCGGGACCCAATCCTCTACCGGGTGGCCCATATGGAACACCACAACACAGGGGACGCCTGGTGCATATACCCCATGTATGATTTTGCCCATCCCATTGAGGATGCCATCGAGGGCATTACCCATTCCATCTGCACCCTGGAGTTTGAGGACCACAGGCCGCTGTATGACTGGGTGGTGCGCGAGGTAGGGTATGAGCATCCGCCGAAGCAGATAGAGTTTGCAAAGTTGTATTTGACCAATGTGGTCACAGGGAAGCGCTATATTAAGAAGCTGGTGGAGGATGGGATTGTGGACGGTTGGGACGACCCCAGGCTGGTGTCCATCGCCGCCCTGCGCAGGCGGGGGTTCACGCCAGAGTCCATCCAGCGGTTTGTGGAATTGTGCGGCGTGTCCAAGGCTAACAGCTCTGTGGATTATGCCATGCTGGAATACTGCATCCGGGAGGACCTGAAGATGAAGCGCTCCCGGATGATGGCGGTCTTAGACCCCATCAAGCTTGTGATAGA
>CAOKUK010000050.1 GCA_948472595.1 uncultured Eubacterium sp. | reverse complement strand
GCTTACGAGGAAGAGGAAGGAAGTTATGAGGGGGATGCTTACGAGGAAGAGGAAGAAAGTTATGAAGGGGATGCCTATGGGGAAGATGGCATTGCCCGAAAAATAGAGGATGGGGAAGAGGGCGAAGAAAATGAGTAAAAAGATTCCCATGCGCCAATGCGTTGGATGTGGGGAGATGAAGGGCAAGAGGGAAATGCTCCGCGTCATTAAGACGCCGGAAGGGCAAATCCTTCTGGATGTGACCGGGAAGAAGAATGGCAGGGGCGCATACCTTTGCCCTAATGCGGAGTGCCTGGAGAAGGCCTTGAAGACAAAGGGGCTGGAACGTTCCTTAAAGGCCTCCATCCCTCAGGAGAGCATTGAAAATTTGGCAAAGGAGATGGAGAGCGTTGCGGCAAGATAGAATATTATCCATGCTTGGACTGGCCACAAGGGCAGGGAGAGTTGCGAGCGGTGAATTTTCCACGGAGAAGGCGGTGAAGAGCAAAAAAGCCTTCCTGGTGCTTGTGTCTTCGGAGGCATCGGACAATACGAAAAAAATGTTTTGCAATATGTGCTCCTTTTACAATGTCCCGATTTACATTTATGCATCGAAAGAGGATTTGGGGCACGCGATTGGCAAGGAATTCCGCGCATCCCTTGCAGTGTTGGACGCAGGGTTTGCAAAGAGCTTAGAAGAGAAGCTGCAGGCTATAGGCTGCGCAGATGAAAGGAATCGGCAAGAGAGGCTCGGGGGCAGGGACAGTGAATGACAAAAGAACAGGAAGATATGGAGTCGCAGAGTATGGAATAGAAGATAGAATGAGATAGCGGAGGTAGTAACATATGGCAAAAATCAGGATATATGAAATTGCAAAAGAGTTAAAAATACAGCCAAAAGAGGTGATAGGTTTTTTGAAAGAGAAGAACATCGAGGGAAAGGTGGCGAGCAGTTCCATTGAAGATGAGGCCATTGCCATGGTAAGGAAGCGTTTTGCGCAAGGGGATGGAAAGAGCCAGAGGCAGGGAACGGAGGAGAAGACGGCGAAGGGGCAGGGGGCAGAGGAGAAGAAAGCAGGAAAAGGGCAGCAAACCGCAAAAGGGGAAGCGTCGAAGAAGGCAGAAGAAGCGAAAAAAGGAGAAGAGGCAAATATGTCCGGGAATCCCAAGAAAACAGAGTCCAGGAAAACAGCAGATAAGAAAGTAGAAGACAGGAAGGCAGAGGAGACAAAAGAGGCAAAGAGGGAAGGCGCCCCTGCGAATGGGGGACAGCCAGCAGAACGCCCCAGAAAAAAAGCCAGCATCACAGCCGTATTCAACCCCGAGAACAGCAAGACGGCGCCGAAACGCACGAGAGGCGCAGACAGAGGCAAGCCTCAGGGAGAGAAAGGCAGGAGCCAGGGGGAGCGCCCGGCAAAGGAACAGGGAGACCGCAATGGCAGGCCCCAAGGGGAAAAGCCACAGAAGGGAAAGGAAGAGCGTTTGGTAAAAGCACAGGAGGAAAATGGCGCGGCTAGGAGCCAGGAAAGCCAAAACCGCGAGCAGAATGGCCGCGACCGAGGAGGCAGGAGCCAGGGAGACCGAGGGAGCCGAGGCCAAGGAGACCGAGGAGGCCGAGGCCAGGGAGACCGAGGCGGAAGATTCCAGGGAGACCGGGAGCGGAGTAACCGCAGCCAGGAAGGCCGGGAACAAGGAGACCGGAATGGGCGCTTCCGAGGGGATCGGAATGGAAGGCCCCAGGGAGACCGGGAGCAGAATGGCCGAGGCCAAGGAGACCGAGGCGGGAGGTTCCAGGGAGACCGGAGCGGAAGGCCTCAGGGAGACCGCGACCGAAGCGGGAGGCCCCAGGGAGACCGGGAGCAGAATGGCCGAGGCCAAGGAGACCGAGGCGGGAGGTTCCAGGGAGACCGGAGCGGGAGGCCCCAGGGAGATCGAGGCGGAAGGTTCCAGGGAGACCGAAGCGGGAGGCCTCAGGGAGATCGAGGCGGAAGGTTCCAGGGAGACCGTGACCGGAACGGCCGAGGCGGCCAAGGAGGACGTCCGGGCCAAGGGGGGCGTCCAGGCCAGAGGAACCGTTTTGAACAGGAAATCAATAAGATGAACCAGAACTCTCAGTCCGTGCCTATGGATGAGGCAAGAGGCAAAGAGAGCCGGGAGCGCGACAACCGTAAGGGCGGCAGCCAGCGCCATGAGAAGGATCTGATGGGCAAGAAGAAGGAGCGCTTTGACAACTTAGAGAAAAAGACTCGGGGGAAGAAAGAGCAGCCCAAGCAGCAGAAGGCAGAGGATACCATCAAGACATTGACCCTTCCGGAGAAAATGACCATCAAGGAACTGGCAGACCGCATGAAGGTGCAGTCCTCCGTCATTATCAAGAAGCTGTTCCTGCAGGGGAAAGTATTTACGGTGAACAGTGAGATTGATTTTGCCATGGCAGAAGAAATCGCCTTGGAGTTTAACTGCATCTGTGAGCAGGAGGAGAAGGTGGATGTCATTGCAGAGCTGCTGAAAGAGGCGGAGGAAGACGCCTCCACCCAGGAGAAGCGCCCGCCGGTTGTCTGTGTCATGGGGCATGTAGACCATGGCAAGACGTCCCTTTTGGACGCCATCCGCGACACCCACGTGATTGACAAGGAGGCAGGCGGCATAACCCAGCATATCGGCGCCTACATGGTGGAGTGCAATGGGGAGAAAATCACATTCTTAGACACCCCTGGCCACGAAGCCTTTACGGCCATGCGTATGCGCGGAGCCAATGCCACGGACATTGCCATCCTGGTGGTGGCCGCCGATGACGGCGTGATGCCCCAGACCGTGGAGGCTATCAGCCATGCCAAGGCTGCAGAGGTGGAGATTATCGTAGCCATCAACAAGATTGATAAGCCAAGCGCCAATATCGAGCGGGTGAAGCAGGAGCTGGCGGAGTACGAGTTAATCCCGGAGGATTGGGGCGGGAGCACGATTTTCGTGCCGGTGTCTGCCCATACCCATGAAGGGATTGACAGCCTGCTGGAGATGGTGCTTTTGACAGCGGAAATCAGCGAGCTGAAGGCGAACCCGAACCGGAACGCCAGGGGGCTTGTCATTGAGGCGCAGCTGGATAAGGGGCGCGGCTCCGTTGCCACCGTGCTGGTGCAGAAGGGCACGCTGAAAGTAGGGCAGCCTGTGGCCTGCGGGAGCTGCTATGGCAAGGTGCGCGCCATGATTGACGATAAGGGCAGGAGGGTCAAGGAAGCCGGGCCTTCCACGCCGGTGGAAATATTAGGCTTGAATAATGTGCCCAATGCTGGGGAAATCTTTGTATGTACGGATACGGAGAAGGAGGCCAAGAGCTTTGCGGATACATTCATTTCCGAAGGGCGGGAAAGGATGCTGGAGGATACCAAGGCCAGGATGTCTTTGGATGATTTATTCTCCCAGATCCAGTCCGGGAATATCAAGGAGCTGCCAATCATTGTGAAGGCAGATGTGCAGGGCTCCGTAGAGGCTGTGAAGCAGAGCCTGGTGAAGCTTTCCAATGAAGAGGTGGTGGTGAAGGTCATCCATGGCGGCGTAGGCGCCATCAACGAGTCGGACGTAAGCTTAGCTTCCGCTTCCAACGCCATTATCATTGGCTTTAACGTGCGGCCAGACGCCACGGCGAAGGCGACGGCAGAGCGGGAAAGCGTGGACGTGCGGCTGTACAAGGTGATTTACAATGCCATAGAGGATGTGCAAGCGGCCATGAAGGGCATGCTGGATCCGATTTTCGAGGAGAAGGTGCTGGGCCATGCAGAGGTGCGGCAGATTTTCAAGGCCTCCGGCGTGGGGAATATCGCAGGGTCTTACGTGCTGGACGGCGTGCTGCAGAGAGGGTGCAAGGTGCGCATTTCCAGGGAAGGCAAGCAGATTTTCGAAGGGAACTTAGCGTCCCTCAAGCGCTTCCAGGATGACGTGAAGGAAGTGAAGACCGGGTATGAGTGCGGGCTTGTATTTGAAGGCTTTAACGACATACAGGAATTGGATATTGTGGAATCCTACACTATGGTGGAGGTTCCCAGGTAAAGGAAAGAAAGCCGGCTTGGCAGGGCTGCCCTTGAGCCGAAAGGCTCGGCGGGGAAGGCTGCGCAGGCAAGAGGGTTAGAGAGGCAGGAAATGAGAAAAAACAGCATTAAGAATACCAGGATTAATGAAGAGGTGCTGCGGGAGCTGAGCAATATCATCAGGGGGGAGATTAAGGATCCCCGCATCCATCCCATGACCTCTGTGGTCTCTGTGGAGGTGGCGCCGGATTTGAAAAGCTGCAAGGCTTATATCAGCGTGCTGGGGGACGAGGGCTCCCGTGAGGACACGCTAAAAGGCTTAAAGAGCGCCGAGGGCTATATCCGCAGGAAGCTTGCCCAGAATATCAATCTCAGGAATACGCCGGAAATCCGTTTTGTGATGGATCAGTCCATTGAATATGGCGTCAACATGTCAAAGCTGATTGACGAGGTGGTAGGTTCCAAGGAAGAAGAGGAATGATATGAAAGATTTTGCATTGCAGTTAAAGGATGCAAGGACAGTTGCCATTGCCGGCCATGTCAAGCCGGACGGCGACTGCGTTGGCTCCTGCCTGGCTACCTACAATTATATTGCCACGTGGTATCCAGGCATAGAGGCGCACCTGTATTTGGAGCCTATCCCCAACATTTTTAAATTTTTGAAAAATGCAGATAAAATCCGCAGCGATTGTGATTCGGATCAGGCCTACGACCTGTGCATTGTGCAGGACTGCGGGGACACCGGCCGTTTGGGGAAGGCCGTGAAATATTTTGACACGGCCAAAAAGACGGTCTGCATCGACCACCATATCAGCAACCAGAGCTTTGCGGACGAGAATTATATTTTCCCAGAGGTCAGCTCCACTTCGGAGTTGGTGTACGGCCTGATGGAAGAGGAGAAGATTACGAAGGAGATTGCGGAATGCATCTATGTAGGCATGGTGCATGACACAGGCGTGTTCCAGTATTCCAGCACCACCTCCAGGACTATGCAGGTGGCAGGGGCTTTGATGGACAAAGGGATTGATTTTTCCAAGATTGTGGATGAGACCTTTTTTGCCAAGACCTTCGCCCAGAATAAAATCCTGGGGCAGGCGCTTTTGAACAGCCAACTGTATTTGGACGGAAGGGTGATTGCCACTTCCATCACTTTAGAGGAGATGGCCAAGCACCAGGCGTTCCCAAGGCATTTGGAGGGGATTGTCGCCCAGCTGCGCGTGACCAAGGGTGTGGAGGCGGCAGTGTTCCTTTATGAAAATGAAGATGGGACCTGGAAGCTTAGCCTGCGGTCCAATGGGAAGGTGGATGTGGCGAAGATTGCCATTGGCCACGGGGGCGGTGGCCATGTGCGGGCGGCAGGCGCCACCTTGGAAGGGGAGCCTTCAAAGCTGATACAAGAAATCTGCCAGGAAGTGGCGCTGCAGCTTGGGCTGTAGCAGGAAGAGGCGGGAATCGGTATGATAAGCGGAATCATAAATGTGTATAAGGAAAAAGGCTATACCTCCCATGACGTAGTGGCAAAGCTTCGGGGGATTTTTGGCCAAAGGAAGATCGGCCATACCGGAACCTTGGATCCGGATGCGGAAGGGGTGCTCCCGGTGTGCCTGGGGAAAGCCACCAGGGTCTGCGATTTGCTGGCGGAAAAGGATAAGGTATATGAGGCCGTGCTGCGCCTTGGGATTTCCACGGATACCCAGGATATGGCCGGGCAGGTGTTAGAAGAGCGGGAGGTGGCCTGCGGGGAGGATGAAGTCCGGGAGGCAGTCTGCGGGTTTGTTGGCGGCTATCGGCAGGTTCCGCCCATGTATTCTGCCCTGAAAGTCAATGGCAGGAAGCTTTGCGATTTGGCAAGGGCAGGGGTTGAGGTGGAGCGAAAGCCTCGGGAGGTCACGGTTTTTTCGATTCAGATAGAGGAAATTTCCTTGCCCAGGGTACGGATGCAGGTGCATTGCTCCAAGGGCACCTATATCAGGACCCTTTGCCATGACATTGGACAGGCCTTGGGCTGCGGGGGATGCATGGAGTCCCTTTTGCGCACCCGGGTGGCCATGTTTGGGCTGCAGGATGCCTATAGGCTCTCTGAAATCGAAGAACAGGTGCGGCAGGCCAGGGAGAAAGCCTCGCAGGATGCGCTTTGCAAGGAAGATTTGGCTGGGATAGTCTTGGATACGGACAGCGTGTTCCTGCAATACCCGAAGCTGCGGGTAAAGCCGGAGTTTTCCAAGCCCCTTTACAATGGGAATCCCTTGCCCTTAGAAGGGCTGGAAGGCTGGGAGGCCGGATGCGGCGAATCCATTCTCCGGGTGTATGACAGCGGCCATGCTTTTGTGGGGATTTACCGTTTTGAAGAGGAAGCCCAAAAGATAAAGCCAGTTAAGATTTTTGCGGAAGGCGCATCCGGCGCCTGACATGCCGCGCCCTTTGCATGAGAGTTGCAGGCAGCGGCAGGGAAAAACGGCTGCAATGCAGGAAGGAAAAGTCATGGAATACATAAAGCAGGGCATTACATTTCAAATTGAAGAGCCTACCGTGCTGTCGCTGGGGAAATTTGACGGGCTGCACCGGGGGCATGAGCTGCTGATGGCTTATATGGCGGAGAAGAAAAGGGAAAGCCAGGGCTTGAAGGCGGCTGTGTTTACCTTCGACGTCCCGCCCCGGGCGCAGGTGGAAGGCGTCCCATCCCAAGTGCTGACCACCAATGCGGAGAAGATAAAGCTGTTTGAAGGCGCCGGCGTGGATTACCTGATTGAGTGCCCGTTTACGGAAGAAATCCGGCGCATGGAGCCGGAGGATTTTATCGGGCAGGTTGCAGGGAACCTCCATGTGAGATACCTTGTAGTGGGGAAAGATTTCCGATTTGGCCACAACCGACGGGGAGATTACCAGATGCTGCAGTCTTATGCAGGCGTTTATGGGTATGAGGTGCGGGTGGTGGACAAGGCGCAAAAAGACGGCAGGGATATTAGCAGCACCTATGTGCGGGAAGAGATTTCCAAGGGGAATATTGCGCAGGCGAATGAGCTGCTGGGCTATGAATTTTTCGTGGAAGGGAAAATCCTGCATGGGGAGCACATGGGGAAGGCAGTGCTGGGGGTTCCCACCATAAATTTGCTGCCGCCCAAGGAGAAGCTCCTGCCGCCCTTTGGCGTATACGTGACCGTGACGGAATGCCAAGGCGCCCGATATGGGGGGATTACCAACGTGGGGCGCAAGCCTACCATGGGAGGGGGTTTCCCGGTGGGCGTGGAAACCCATTTGTTCGATGTGTCCAAAGATTTGTATGGAGTGGAAGCAAAGGTGCGCTTTTTAAGCCCGGTGCGGCCAGAGCGGAAATTTGATTCCCTAGAGTCCCTCGTATCCCAGATGCAGCGGGATATTCAATATGGCAAGGATTATTATTCACAATGGAGGAAGGCATGGAACTGATATTAACATTGCTTGGTGGACTTGGGTTATTTTTATTCGGCATGACGTTTATGAGCCAAGGCCTGCAGAAAGCGGCAGGGGCAAGGCTGCGGTCAATTTTGGAGGCAATGACGAAAAATAAAATTGTTGCGGTGCTCTTCGGTGCGTTGTTCACCGCCATCATACAGTCTTCCGGGGCGACTACCGTTATGGTGGTCAGCTTCGTGAACGCCGGCATCATGTCGCTGGCGCAGTCTGTGGGGATTATTTTTGGCGCCAATATCGGCACCACCATTACATCCCAGTTGGTGGCTTTTAACCTGACCGGAGTGGCGCCGCTGATTTTATTTATCGGGGCGGTGCTGCTGATGTTTGGAAAGAGGCCTATGGTGAAAAAGGTGGGGGAGGTTATCCTGGGGTTTGGCGCATTGTTCTTGGGGATTAGCATGATGAAAGATTCCATGTCTGCCCTGCCAGGGGAATACCCCATGGTCCTAAAGATCCTTGGAGGCCTTGAGAACCCATTCCTGGGGATTTTGCTTGGGACGGTGATTACCGTGATTGTGCAAAGCTCTTCTGTGACGGTCAGCATCTTGCTGCTGATGGCCAGCCAGGGCTTGGTGGCCCTTCCGGTCTGCTTTTACGTGATTTTGGGCTGTAACATCGGGTCCTGCACCCCTGCCGTCCTGGCAAGCCTGAACACGAAAAAGGAAGCCCAGCGGGCGGCGCTGATCCATGTGATGTTCAATGTGTTCGGCATGGTGGTCATCGGCGTCTTGCTTGGGTTTGGCATGCCGTATTTTGAGTCTTTTATCCTGCGCATTTCCGGTGCAGACATTGGCCGGTGCGTGGCCAATGCGGATACGCTGTATAAGAGCTTCCAGACCCTTCTGTTCCTGCCGCTTTCCGGGCAGTTCGTGGCCTTGGCCAGGAAGGTTATCCCCGGGGAGGATCAGGAGGAGGCCACAGGGTACCAGCTTCTGTACATAGGCAAGAGGAGCCAATTCTCGCCATCCACGGCAGTGGTGGACACCACCCGGGAAATTGAGCGCATGGGCATTATGGCAAGGGAGAATTTAGATTTGGCTCTGGATGCTTTTTTCGACGGCTCGGAGGAAAAAATCGCAAAGGTCTATGAGACGGAGAAGCAGATTGACTTCCTAAGCCATGAGCTGACGGACTACCTGGTGAAAATCAACCAGCTGCAGCTGCCGGTAGTGGACGCCAAGCGGATTGGCGGGCTGTTCCATGTGGTCATCGATATTGAGCGGATTGGGGACCATGCGGAGAACATTGCCGACTTTGCGGTGAAGATTAAAGAAGAGAACTTGAGCATCACGAAGAAGGGGAGCAAGGAAATCCTGGAGATGCACCAGAAGACCATGGAAATCCTGGCCAAGGCCTTAGAGATGTTCGTGACGCTGGACGAAAAGAACCTGCCGGATATCCTGGCGCTGGAGGACAGCATCGACCAGATGGAGCGGGAGCTGCAGCAAAACCATGTGAAGCGCATGGGCAAGGGAAAATGCTCCCCCATGGCAGGGATTATCTTTACGGATTTGGTCACGGGCTTAGAGCGCGTGGCAGACCACGCAACGAATATTGCCTTATCCATTTTGGAGAAGGAGCCGAAAGAGGCGTAGGCTCATGTTCTTGGATTTTGTGCTTGCGCTCCCTGCCTATCATAATAAAAAAGAGAAGAGATTGGGTTTGCTGAAAGGGAAGGCTGATAAATATTACAAAATTATTACAAATTCCTTGACAATGCGATTTTCAATTGATATAATGCTGGTGTTAAAGCGGGTGCGCTTATATGGCGCATCCTTCATACCGATTGGGAGATTATGATTAGGATGGAACGTCCGGGAGGTCAAGGATGAAGAATAGATTTTATAAGATGGTAACGGCATGCATGATAGGGGCGATAGCATTTGCGGCGATTCGTATCCCGGCCTATGCCACGGCAAATGTGGACGCAGGCATTACGGCGCTGTTGAGCGAGAGCTTGGGCAATAAAGAGGCAGGCGCAGCAGGAAGCGATGCGGGGATATCCGCCGTGCTCAGCGCAAGCCTTGCGGATACAGAGGGGAGCGGGGAGGCTCAGGGGACGCCGGCTGAGGCTGCGGCACAGCAGCCGGAGCCGGAGGCGCCTAAGACTATCTGCGGCTACACGAACCTTGGGATTGCAAATGTGGAGAATCATCTGAATGTCCGGGAAGGCGCCGGGGAAGGGTTTGAGCTGGTAGGGGAGCTGCCGGTAGACGCCGGCTGTGAGATTTTAGCCGAGAACGGCGGCTGGTACCAGATCCAGTCCGGCGATGTGACTGGGTATGTGAAATCAGATTATCTGCTGACTGGGGAAGCTGCCGCCAAGAGGGCGGAAGAGGTGAAGTCCGTCATGGCCAAGTCTGCAACAATGACATTGAACGTGCGGACGGAGCCCAGCACGGAGAGTACCATTTGGACAACCATGGCAGAGGGCGAAGAATTACATATGCTGGAAGACCTGGGCGACTGGCTGAAGGTGGAAGTGGACGGCGATGAGTGCTATGTGGCAAAGGATTATGTGGAATTGTCCGACCAGCTCCAGAAGGCCATGACGATGTCTGAGATTAAGTATGGGCAGGGCGTGTCCAACGTGCGCGTGGATATGGTGCAGTACGCCTGCCAGTTCATTGGGAACCGCTATGTGTGGGGTGGGGAGAGCCTGACCAATGGGGTGGACTGCTCCGGGTTTACCATGCGGATTTATGAGAAATATGGGGTTTACCTGCCCCATTCCTCCAGCGCCCAGGCAGGCTGCGGAACCAGGATTAACTCCTCCGACGCAAAGCCAGGAGATTTGTTCTTCTATGGGAACGGGAGCGGCATCAACCACGTGGCTATGTACATCGGCGACGGCCAGGTGGTGCATGCAAGCTCTGAGCGGACAGGGATTAAGATTTCCAATGCCTTCTACCGCACGCCGGTCTGTGTGGTGAGGTATCTTAGCGAGTAGATAGGAGAAGAAATAGAAAAAGGCGGGTTCTGAAGCCAATGTCATAACGGAATGGCATTTGGCTTCGCCCGGCTTTTCCTTTATCGGCTTCAAAATTTAGCCATGATGGTATTGTGCAGTTCTTCTTGACTGTCCTCATATCATTTTTTCTGCGGTATTCCTCAAAGTCCACATCAACAAGCGTCACAATATCCGCCTCTGAATTAGCTTTTACCTCCGATATCGTTGTTGGCTCTGGTAAGGCCTCCCAATCGTCTTCCATATCATACGCACATGTCAATGCTTTTTCGTGGAAAGCCAGAATGGCAAAAAATCCTCTGCACATATTCCGGGAAGCGTAATATACTATCCATGAGAGAAAATCGCGGAAGGTTTCTAGTATGGATAACACATGTAACTGTTTGGAGGACAGCTGTAATTTTATGGGGATAAGGCCGGCTATGGTGGATTTGCCGTATCCTGCTATCAAGGTAAGGGGACGGAACCAGGCGTATGCCAACTTGCTTAGCGTGGATTACTGTGGTTCGGTGTCGGAGCTGTCTGCATTGACGCAGTATGTCAATAATGAAAGCAGGCTTTCCCTGGAAAAATGCGCTATGGCAAAGACAATCTTAGGGATTGCCATGGCAGAGATGATGCATCTGCAGAAGCTGGGGCAGCTGATTGCCCTGTTAGGCGGCACTGTGGATTATACGGCAAAGCTGCAGAATGGCAAAAGGATGCTGTGGACGCCAGAGCATCTCTCCCTTCCGGATTGTGCCGGGAAGATGATTTCCGTTGGCATAGAAGGAGAGAAGGCCGCAATCAACCAATACCGTATGCATATGAAAATGATGGATGATCCCTATGTCAATGCGGTGCTGGCCAGGATTATCAAGGATGAGGAATACCATATCATGCTCTTGCAGGCATTGTGGAATGAAGCAAAGGGATGAGGCAAATGAAAAAAGTTGCGCAAAATACAATGAGTTGCGCAAAACTGGAAAGTATTTTTAAGGAAAAACAGAGGCGTTTGGTAAAAATACACAAAAAAATAATAAAAAAATAGGAAAAATGCCACTTGAATAAAATAATATTCCATATATAATGGAAAGTACGAGCAAAAGGTTGCGCAACATCTCCCCAGAAGGAAACCAGGCGATGGGGTACCGGCTAATTGCCGGGCGGGAGGCGCCCAGCAGCCGTTGCAAAAAAGAGAAAAGGTGGAAAGCGATATGGATAAGTTTGTGTTGAATATTATCCACCGCCCGGAAATGGTGCCGGAGTATGCGGAAAAAGTGACCGGGCATGGGAAGGCGGAGGATATCGGACGGAAAGCGTTGCTGACGGAGTCTTTGGATATTTTTAAGGAGCAGCAGAGGATTGCGCATGAGAATGGGCTGAAGACGACCATCCAGATGACGTATGCCAGCCTGTTCAATGAGGAAGCAGTGGCCTTGGCCAAGGCGAATCATGCAGAATACGGGGATGAGATTGCCTTGTCCTTGCTGGGGCTTCCCTGCAAGGAATTCCGGGAGAAGTATAAGACCAAGGATTTCTGCATCTGGATGTTCTCCATGGAGGATAAGAAATCCATTGTGGATGATATTTTTGCCAAGTTCCATGAGATTTTTGGGTTTTACCCAGAATCCACAGGATCCTATTATATGGATGCAGATTTAATCAATTATATCAAGGAGGCTTACCCTACGGTGAAATGTGCGGTGGCCACTTGCTGGGAGGAAGGGCCCAAGGCGTACCATACCTGCAATAATTCCTGGTATACCTTTATGGACGGCGGCCCCTGGGCGCCCTGGATTCCCTCCAAGCAGAATACGCACGCCCCTGCGGCCAATGAGGCGGAGGACAGCGGGATTGTGGCGATTCCTCATCTGTCCAGGGATTTGATTGCATGCTATGATGGGAATGG
>CAOKUK010000049.1 GCA_948472595.1 uncultured Eubacterium sp. | reverse complement strand
CCTATCCCTCTACTACCTCTCTAAAATGCTAAACCGCTGCTGCCAGAAAAAAGTTATCATCCTTTTGGATGAATACGACACCCCCATGCAGGAGGCCTACGTGAATGGCTACTGGGATGAGATGGCGGCTTTCATGCGCACGCTCTTCAACGCCGCCTTCAAGACCAACCCCTGGCTGGAGCGGGCCGTCATGACAGGAATCACGCGCATCAGCAAGGAGTCCATCTTTTCCGACCTGAACAACCTGAACGTGGTGACCACCACCTCGGAGGAATACGCCGCCTCCTTCGGCTTCACGGAGCAGGAGGTGTTTGACGCCCTGGACGACCAGGGGCTGGGGCGGGAGAAGGAAAACGTGAAGAGGTGGTACGATGGCTTCACCTTCGGCAGCCACCCGGACATCTACAACCCCTGGTCCATCCTGAACTTCCTGGACAAGGGGAAGTACGGCGCCTATTGGGCGAATACCAGCTCCAACAGCCTCGTCAGCAAATTGATACGCGAAGGCAGCCCTGGAATCAAGGAGCAGTTCGAAGCCCTTCTCCAAGGGGGGACGCTGTCCTCAGCCATTGACGAGCAGATCGCCTACAGCCAGCTGGACGGCCAGGAGGCGGCTGTCTGGGGCCTGCTCTTGGCCAGCGGCTACCTGAGGGTGGACTCTTACGAGGCGCCGGCGGGCTGCGCCCCCATGGATTGTCCAAGCCTCGCCTTCCCAACCTACCGGCTCTCCCTGACCAACATGGAGGTCGCCCTGATGTTCCGCCATATGGTGGCCGGCTGGTTCGCCCCTTCCGGGCACAACTACAGAAGCTTCATCCAGGCGCTGCTTGCCGGCGATGTAAAATCCATGAATGGCTATATGAGCCGCGTGGCCTTGCAGACATTCAGCTATTTCGACACGGGGAAGTCCCCCTCCCTGGCAGAGCCGGAGCGCTTCTACCATGGGTTTGTGCTTGGGCTCCTAGTGGACCTGGGCGGGCGCTACACGCTCACCTCGAACCGTGAGAGCGGGTTTGGGCGCTATGACGTGATGCTGGAGCCGCAGGATGCAGCAAGGGACGACGCCATCCTGCTGGAATTCAAGGCGCAGGAGGAGGGGGATGAGAAGAGCCTGGAAGACACCGTGCAGGCCGCACTCCAACAGATAAGGGAAAAGCAGTATGCGGCGGCTCTGATTGCCAAAGGAATTCCCGAAAACCGTATACGCGCATACGGCTTCGCCTTCCAAGGGAAGAAAGTGCTGATTGGGGATTCAAAGAGCGTCCTATAATCTGCGCAAATTGTCCGGACTGCAATTTTGATTTTATGGAATAGCTGGAATCCTGTACGGCTGCAACTTTTGCCTTGACGGGATTCCAGCTATGTTAGCGGTAAAATCTGTAAATGTCCGGGATCACTTCAAAGACCTGCTTGAAGCGGCAGCGTCTCAATGAACTGCTGCCTGGCTCTTGCCGTCATTCCTTATAAGCCCTGACAATTTCCGAATCCACGGATTCCTCAATCTCTTCATAGACTGGCTGGGACGCCTTCTGCATTTCTTCCCACACTTCCTCCCCTAAGGTGACAATCTGCGTTCCGCTGGATACAATTTCCTCCATCTTCTCTGAAATGCGCTCATCCGAAGCTTTTCTGGCCTCTTCACCGGCATGCTTTGCTGCGCTTTCCAGGATTTCCTGCTTTTCTTCTGACAGCCCTTGGAAAAAGCTGTCGCTGGCAATTAGGGAAATCAGATGGGGCAGATGGTTCGTTTCCACCAGATAATCCTGCTGCTCATACAGGCGGTTTGACACAATCACCTCATAGGGGTTCTCCTGGGCGTCAATCGTCCCTTGCTGCAGTCCGATGTACACTTCGCTAAACGTCATGGGCGTAGGCGCTGCCTGAAGCCCTTTCCAGAAATCTATATGGTAAGAATTTTCCATCGTGCGGATTTTCTGCCCCTTAAAATCCTCAAAGCTTCGGATTCCCTTATTCGTGGACATAACCCGGAACCCCTGATCCGCATACCCCAAAAGCTTATAGCCGCCCTTCTGGTAGACAGGCTCTATCAGGCCATAAAAATCCTCGTCATCCACCTTCCGCCTGACTTCTTCTATATCGCTGAACATGCAAGGCATGTCAAAGATTGCAATGTCTGGCATGAAGGTTACCTGCGGAGCCGTATTCTGGATGACGAAAGGGATATCCCCATCCCGGCAGGATTCCAGCAATTCACGGTCGCCGCCCAACGTGCTGTTGGGGTACACCTGGATTTTCATCTTGCCGCCACTGAGACGGCCCACTTCTTCTGCGAACGCTTCCGCATAAATCTGGGTCACTGTGTCCTCCGGGCTAGCCGTGCCAAGGGGCCAGGCATAGCGCTGTTCCGCCTCTGAGGAAACGGCAAGGTTCCCGCAAGCGGGCAGCGCCGTAAGGAGGCACATTACAATGCAGAGAAAGGCTCCAAAGCAAAACTGCCTTTTCCGAATGCCATAATTCTCTCGATGGGATTTTTCTATCTTGCTTAACAGCGTATTGTTTTTGGTCTCTATCACGAATCACCTCCTGAAGGTAGCTATAAGAATGCCATGCTGATGCCCGGTACAAAAGCAAGGAGCAGGAGCGCTAACAAAAAGTACGCAATCATCGGCATCGCTTTGGCCGCAATCTTCATAACCGGGATATCCGTCAGGGAACTTGCCACGAACAGGTTGACCCCAATCGGGGGCGTCACGAACCCAATGGCCAAATTCACTACCATCATAATGCCGAAATGGACGGGATGCATCCCCACAGCCTCCACAATCGGCAGCAAGATAGGGGTCAGGATTAAAATAGCCGGGGTTGTGTCCATTACCATCCCCACAAGCAGCAAAAAGAGATTGATTACCAAAAGCAATGCAACCTTATTCGTAAAATGTGCCAGAATCCACCCGCTGACTGCCTGAGGCACTTGCATCAGTGTCAGCACTCTGGAGAATGCCACGGAGGCCGCCAAAATAAACATGATTGGCGCATAAGTGCGCACGGACTCCAGCATAATGCCCCATATGTCCCTCATCCGAATGGATCTATAGAGAAACAGGCTGACAAACAGCGCATAAAATACAGAAATAACCGCCGCCTCTGTAGGGGAGGCAATGCCGGAATAGATGCATCCCAAAATAATCACTGGGCTAAGCAGCGCAAAAAAGCTGTCCTTCAATACAGACAGCAGCCCCTTCGCATGGAGTTCTCCCACCACAGCATTGATTTTCTCCTTATCTTCCCCATTTTTCTTACAATAGTAAATGGCATACAGCATTAGCAGCCCCCCAATCAGCAGCCCCGGGATAATCCCTGAGAGGAACAAGTCGCTGACAGAAGCGCCGGAAGCCATGCCATACATAATAAAGGGAATGCTGGGCGGTATGATGACCCCAAGACCGCCAGCCACAGCCACCACTGCCGTTGAGAAGGCCTTGTCATACCCCAGCTTTACCAAAATCGGGATGGTCATGCTGCCTACCGCAGCCACAGTAGCCGGCGCAGACCCCGAAATGGCTCCATAAAACAAGCAGGTGACAATTACCGCACATGGGATGCCCGCAGTCAGCTTCCCCAGGAAGAATGCGAATACATCAAATAGCTTTTTGGAAATGCCCCCCTTCGCCATGACAATTCCGGACAGCACGAACATCGGCACTGCCAGAAGCGGAAAGCTGTCAATCCCGCCCAGCATAGAACGGATGACAAACTGCCCGGACGCCGTAAAAGACGGGTCAAAAGCGCCTGGCAGCACAGATGCAATCCCCAGGGAAATGGACACCGGGATTGCGATTACCAGGCAGATTACAAATATAAGAAACACAACAACAGCAGACACGCCTACCTCTCCTTTCCATCCTCCTCATGCCCAGCGCCATCCTCTCCCTTCCAGGCCGCCTGGAATTCTATATACCACCGCTGCATAATCCTTATGGACACCAAGATAAAACTGACCAACGGCGCAGCCTGCACATAATACATCGGGATATGGCACGCCGGGCTGACCTGCCCGCTCTCCACCGCAGAGGCCAGGTATTTTACGGCAAAGGGCATCAAATAGAAAAAGAAAATCAGTTCAAACGTATGGTTCACCAACTTAAACACAGCCTTCCCACGCCTCGGGAACATAGCCACAAACTGCTCTATCTTAATGGAAACACACCGTTTCGTACAGAAACTGACACTTAAAAAGCCGGCCCATACAAAAATATACCTGGTCAGTTCTTCAGACCAAGAAAGGGATGCGCCCAACACGTAACGGCAAAACACCTGGACCCCCATAATAAGCGTCATCAGGATTAGGCTGACAACCATGAGGAATTCTTCCAGGCTGTCATTTAGCCATAAGAAAGCCTTTCTCATAAAAATTCCTCCTTCTCCAAAATCCATTCCTCCACTGCCAAAATACAGCCCCTAAACCCCTTTTCTTAAAACTTCCCGCAGCCAACGGCTGCAGCCCTACAGGCTCCTATGCAGCCCACAAGCGCCACAGCCAATGGCCGCAGCCTTACAGGCTCCTATGCAGCGCACCCAGCACCATCGCCAAGTCTTCGACGCCCATCTGTCCCGGTGCGGAAGCTTTCTTCGCAGCGCCAAACGTCAGCGCAGACCCAAACATTTCCCCGCAGACCCTGCTGATTACGCCAGTCCCAGCCATAGACATGGTAATGATTGGCCTGTCCGCATACTTCCTGTTCATCTCTTCCGTTGCCGCCAGAAGGGTCAGCACATCCTCCTTGCTCTGGGGCATGACCGCAATCTTCGGTATGTCCGCTCCCAGCTCCTGCATTTTCCGCAGCCTGCCCACAATATCGTCTTTTTCCGGCGTCTTCCCGAAATCATGGTTGGAAGCCACCACCTTCACCCCATAGGCATGGGCTGCCTCGATGATATCTTTTACCACCTCATCCCCTGTAAAAGCCTCGACATCCACCAAATCCACGTACCCGGTTGCGGCGGCAGCCTTATTCAGCTCCGCATAAGCCGCAGGCTCAATGGCCTTTTCGCCGCCTTCCTTGGACGTGCGGAAAGTAAATAGGAGCGGCGTCTTCTGCAAAGCTTCCCTTAACCCTGCCAGGACTTCCTTTACCTTTTCAACCTCAAACACATGCTCAAACCAATCCACCCGCCATTCCACCACATCTACAGGGATAGTGCGGAAGGATTCCGCTTCACTGATAATCTCTTCTTTCGTAACGCCCACAATCGGCACGCAGATTTTGGGGATCCCTTCCCCGATTTTCACATTTCTTACAACAACTGGATCCATAAATACTTACCTCCTGATTTTTGTATCCCTCCCACCCCCACTTGGGAAGCATAAGGATTCTTATTTTGCTTTCTCCGCTTTCTCCAGCAAGGTGCCATACCTCATATTTACAAATACAGCCAAAGCCACGCCGACTAGCGTAATGGCCAGGTTCATGATAATCACGTTCATGGCCGTCATTTTAGAGGCTGCGCTTAAAATGGTATAATTACACAGGCTGGAGGCAATCATCACCAAGCTGGTGATGGTCCCTTTGATTTTGGGGAACAGGTCGTTCACCGTGGCAGTGGCCATCTGGAGCACGCCGCCGGCGGCTGCATAGCCTAACACGAATGCGCCCACATAGCAAATCATCGGCGTCTTAATCAGGTACACCAGCACCAGCATCACAGCCGAGATGGCTGGGTAAATGACCAGGAAACGCACTTGCTTAAACTTGGTGATTAAAAGGCTGGTAACCACAAGGGCAACCATCGTCCCTGCAGAATAATACGTCTGCATAATGGAAACCGTCTCAGAGGGGATGCCTGCAATCTCCTTCCCAAAGGTCTGGGCGCAGTTCAGCCAAAGCTGGAAGGTGGCCGTGCTGGTAAACCCGATTAAAATCAAGGCCACGCTCTCCAAAGAGAAATTGGCGTTCTTCAGGTTATTGAGGAAGGACTCAGATTTCCCGCTTGCAGATTCCTCTGGCAAAGGGGCAAATATAGCCAGCACGCCGAGCACGGCAATCACAACGCCGGATACCAGCGACAGCGTAAGGTAGGACATGCTGGTCCCTGCGAACACCCCAAGGAAGAACGGCATCAAAAGCTGGGCAATGGAAATGAAGAACTTAATCCCCATGGTGGCAATCCCCGTATACTTGTAGATAATCTCAGCCACCGCCGGATAGGTCGCCGTATCCAGGAAGGAATTGGCAATGCCCCCCAGGACAGCAGCCACATATGCTATCTGCATGTTCGGCGAGAACGCAATGCCCACAAAAAAGATAACATAAGACGCCACGCCAATCAATACTGAAATCCTGCGCCCTAATTTATCTGACAGAGGCCCTGCAAAGGGGAGGGAAATCAGCCGCCCCAGGCCCAGAGCCGCCGCAATGGCGGTCACCTGCATCACATCCTCCAGTCCTAAGCCCCATTGGGTGACTAGGGTTTCCTTCACCACCTGCTGGCTTAAGATGGAGCACCCAATGCCATGGACAAAATAATTCAGATATAGGATCAGTACGCTAAAGGTATATTTCTTATTCATGTTCTCCTCCTAGATAAAATCGCGTTTGTCTAATACGTTCAGGATATCGCGCCCTTCCTCCGTGCCTTCGATGATCCTCCTTGCACGGACACTGTCGCCGATATTCATAATCTCCACACGGCCGCTGTCAAAGCTCTCCCGGAGCTGGTCTAAGATAGGGTTATTGGAACGCATGCCCAGGCATACAAAGCCATAGTCAAAGGGAAGCTCTTCCTCTTTGCCGTCCGGGTTCTTCACCAGGAAGGACTGCCCTTTCACCTCCAGAAGGGCTGTATTCGTCAGCTGCTTCACGCCATGCTTTTCCATCAAATCAAAGGTGCCTATCTTGGAGACAGGGTCAATGCCGTTGCCGATGATTGGCATCATTTCCACAATGCTGACCTCTGCACCCCTGGGGGCAAAATATTCCACCACATCCAGGCCTACTGCTCCGCCGCCGATGACCACGACCTTCTGCCCCTTCATATCCTCCGGGTAGTCGCCGGCCACCACGTGGTTTATCATATTTAATATAGAAGAAACCCTCCCGCCTTCCTGGTCAATCACATCATGGAGGCCCTTGATGGGCGGAAGGAGCGGGTTAGAGCCCGTGGCATTGACCACGATATCCGGATGCAGGTCCTGCACTTGGGCGATGGTGGCCTCTGTATTCTTGAAAATGAAAAGGTTTTTCATCTTCTCTGCCCGGTGGATGAGGTAATTCGGGAAATCGGCCAGGCGTTTTTTGTCTGGGATTTTCGAGATTTCAGCCGCAAGGCCGCCCAAGTAAGGCTTCTTCTCAATCAGGAATGTGGTGCACCCTACCTCTGCCGCTGTGCAGGCAGCCTCCAGCCCTGCCGTGCCGCCGCCGATGACCACGACGTTGCACTGGCGTTTCACTTTCCTCTTTTTGTAATCTTCGCCGCTTGTAATGCCTGGGTTGATGGTGCAGCGGATGGGGCGGTTGATGCCAATCCTGTGGCCGGCACAGCCGATATTGCAGGAAATGCATTTGCGGATATCGCACACGTCGCCAAATTCCACCTTATTCACCCATTCCGGATCCGCAATCAGGCCGCGGCCCATGCCAATCAAGTCTGCGTCGCCCCTCTTTAATATCTCGTCAGCCACCTTCGGGTCGCGGATATTCCCCATGGTCATGCAAGGCTTCTGGTAACGCTCCTTAATTGCCTTAGCCATATAAGAACGCCATCCGTCCGGCAGGTAATTGGCGTCAATCTGGTACTGGATGGAGCCGTTGAGGCCTGCAGACACGTCAAAGACATCCACTTCTTCCTGGAAATACTGCAGGTATTCCAGGGTATCCTCTAAGGTATTCCCGCCCTCCAGGAACTCGTCTGCGCTGATGCGGACAAAAATTGGGAAAAACGGCCCCACTTGTTTGCGCACTTCTTCAATGACCAGCCTCGCAAACCGCGTGCGGTTTTCCGCAGAGCCGCCGAATTCATCGGTACGCTTATTGGTCAGCGGGGAAATGAACTGGCTCAGCAGGTAGGAATGCCCTGCATGGATCTCCACTGCGTCAAACCCTGCCGTCTGGGCGCGCTTTGCCGCTTCGCCGTATTTCCCGACAATCTCATAGATTTCCTCTCTCTTTAAGGGGCGCGGAACCTCCCCGCCCGCCTTTGAAGGGATGTCCGAAGCAGATACCGGCTGCACCCCTGTGCGCATGGCCTGAGCGGAAGCCCCTGCATGGTTCAGCTGGATGGCAATGCAGGCGCCATGCTTATGTACGGTCTCACATAATTTATATAGTCTTGGAATGTAGCTGTCATGGTCAATGCGCAGCTGCGTGGTCCCATTCGAGCCTTGCGGGGAAAACACGCTGGCATTTTCCACAATAATCAGTCCTGTGCCGCCTTTGGCGCGCTGCTCATAGTAATTGATATGCAGGAAGCTCATCTCGCCGTTCTGCTCTCCATAATTCGTGCCCATAGGCGTCATGACAATGCGGTTCTTCATCGTCATATGTTTCACGGTAAATGGCTCAAAAATATGCTTGTACTCATTTTTCATTTGATCTGTACCCCCAAGTTATTTTCATAGTTATAGAAAGCTGGCTTCATTTCAGGCAAGGGAAGGATACGGGCAGTCCTTCGATATTGCCGACTTAGAAGAGGCCGCGCTGCGGCATCAACCAGCTGTATTCAGTATAACTTAGGAAATCAGATTAGACAAATTGATATTTTTGTCAAAATCTATAGAAAATGTGCATAATTTTTGTTATGATAGGAAGCAAGAATCCTGCCACAATCACGAACCCCTATGGATTTTTGCTGAAAATAATTGTCATTCACAAAACAACCGCCACCTACAGAAAGGATCATCATTATGAATCTAAGCCAACTCTACTATTTCGTGGCCCTTGCCAAAACCGAACACTATTGCAAGGCCGCTGAGATGCTGGCCATCACCCAGCCTAGCCTGAGCCACGCCATCGCCAACCTGGAGGAGGAGCTTGGCACATCCCTGTTTGAAAAGCGCGGGCGTAATGTCGCCCTGACAAAATACGGCAAAGTGTTCCTGGAATATGCTGCGGAATCCCTCCAAATCCTGGAGGCAGGCATCAAAAAGACGCGGGCTATGAACGGGGCGCACACAGGCATTATCGACCTGGGTTATATCTTCACCCTGGGAATTGAATTTGTCCCCCGCATGGTGCGCGGCTTTCTGGCCGAGCATCCAGAATTGGATGTGGATTTCCGCTTCACGGTAGGAAACACCCAGGAAATCATCCGCGGCCTGAAAGAAGAAAAATACGATGTGGCCTTCTGCTCCCGCAAGGAAAAGGAGCAGCAGGTCTCCTTCACCCCTGTGGCCGAAGAAAACTTGGTGGTCGTCGTGCCTAAGCGCCACCCTTTAGCTGAAATGGAGTCCATCACACTGGCCGAGGCCGCCCCCTACCCCCAGATTTTTTTCACCCAGTCCAGCGGCCTGCGCCCCACAATCGAGAAGCTTTTTGCCAAAGCAAAATCCACCCCGAACATCGCCTACGAGATTGAAGAGGACAGCGCCATGGCAGGCCTGGTAGCGAAGGATTTCGGCATCGCCGTAATGCCGGAAGTCCCCATATTGAAATACCTGGACGTAAAGACGCTGCGCATCACAGACCCTGTCATTGAACGCTTTATCTACATGGCGCAGGTCAAAGGCCGTTACCAGCCTCCTGTGGTCAAGAAATTCATTTCCTATGTGCAGGAACAGCAAAACTGCAAAATTTGACTATTGAAAAATAAAAAGAGTTGTTATATAATGGGGCGGAAGAGGCTGCAAAAGCATATATACGGGCAAATGACGGAATAGAAGCGGCAGAGCCGGCAAAACTAAAACCGAAAGAAGGAATGAAACATGGCAGAAAGAATCACAGGACACACAGAACTGATAGGCTTAATGGCTTACCCAATCAGGCACTCCAGCTCCCCGGCAATGCACAATGAGGCATTCGCTTACCTAGGGCTGGACTATGCTTATCTAGCATTTGAAGTAGACAACGACACCTTAGAAGACGCCATTAAGGGCTTGCGCGCACTGCGCATGGTTGGCTCCAATGTATCTATGCCGAACAAGACCGTCGTACATAAATATTTGGACAAGCTGTCCCCAGCGGCAGAGCTCTGCGGGGCGGTCAACACCATTGTGAATGAGAACGGTGTGCTCACGGGGCACATTACGGACGGCATTGGCTACATGCGTTCTCTGAAAGACAACAACATTGACGTCATAGGCAAGAAGATGACTATCGTAGGCTCCGGCGGCGCAGCGACAGCCATCGAGGTTCAGGCAGCTTTAGACGGCGTGGCTGAAATGTCCATTTTCAATATCAGGGACAAATTCTGGGACAACGCAGAAGCCACCATCCAGAAAATCAACGAGCGCACCAATTGCAAAGTGGCCTTGTACGACTTGGCAGACCTGGATAAGCTGAAAGAGGAAATCGCAAGCTCCTACCTGTTCGCAAACGCCACAGGCATGGGCATGAAACCCTTAGAAGGACAGACCTATATCCCAGACAAATCCTTCTTCCGCCCAGACTTAATCGTGACGGACGTAGTATACTCCCCCAAGGAGACCGCCATGCTTAAGATGGCCAAGGAAGTGGGATGCAAGACCATGAACGGCATGGGCATGATGCTCTTCCAGGGCGCAGCGGCCTTTGAGATGTGGACAGGGAAAGAGATGCCTATTGAGCATATGAAGAAAGTGCTGGATATCAAATACGATTAAGGGCATGCAAAAGCCGCCCCCTATGCAGCGCCATTCCATCCTGCATGGGGGCGGCTTCCTTTTTCACCTCTCCTCATCCATTTCCAGCAATCTCTGTACAATTTCCTCACAGATTTCCAATTCGCCCTTCCCGTCCGTCTCAATGATGATGTCTGCGGCAGCCTCATACTTCTCCCTCCGCCTCTCCATCAATTCCGCAATGAAAGGTACATTCTTGTTATTCTCCAGAAGCGGCCGCTCGTGGCTATCCTTCACCCTCTGGTAAATCGTCTCCGGCTTCGCCGTCAGGAGCACCACCTTGCCTCCCTTTTTCATCTCCGCCACGTTGTTCTCCCGCATGGGCGTGCCGCCGCCGCAGGAAATCACCACATTCTGCTTCTGCTGCAGCTCCACTAACAGGCTGGTCTCCAGGTTTCGGAAATACTCCTCGCCATACACGGCAAAGATATCTGAAATGCTCATGCCCTCCCGCTCTGCGATAATGCGGTCCATTTCCACGGTCTCCATGGCAAACATCGTGCTGAGGTAATCTGAAATCGTGGACTTCCCGCTCCCCATAAAACCAATCAGCACAATATTGTAATGGAACAGGTGCCTTGCCTGTATCTTCTTGCTGTTGTATGTAATCCGGTTAAATATGTCCTGGATTTCCTTGGCATGGCGCCGCCCCTGCAGGCTTTCTGCCAGCCTCTGCGCCTGCCGCCTCTCCTGTTCCGGCTGTATGATCTGCATATTGTGGGACTCCTTGTACCTCATGATGTCCTCCACAATGCCGTTCCTCTTTAAGAGGCACTCCAATATCTGCTCATCGCATACAGCCAGCCGGACGCGCAGCTCGTCTAAATGATTCATCCTATCCTCCACTTTTTCGTAACGACCCCATAGCTTCATCGTTACATTTTTTATACAATCGGCGCCCCCTTTCAGGCAACAGGTTTATTATACCAATTCATCCCTTTGTTTGCAACATGAAAAACGGGGCATTGACATATTTTTTAGAATCCTTTAAGATATTTCATGGGGATTCCTGACGCAACCCACTGCCAAAATACGCAATCCTATGCTTAAACTAAAAATTTTACATAGTGGAAGGAGAATTATTATGAGCTTCACATTCTTAAAGAAACTTCCAAAGCCGGAAGCCATCAAAGCGGAGTATGCCTTATCTGAAAAGGCTGCACAGGCAAAAAAAGAACGCGACCGAATGGTGCGCGAGATTATCACTGGGGAATCCGACAGATTCCTGCTCATTATAGGGCCTTGCTCTGCGGACAATGAGGACTCCGTCTGCGATTATATCAGCCGCCTGGGGCGGGTGCAGGAAAAGGTAGCCGACCGCCTGGTCATCGTGCCCCGCATCTACACCAACAAGCCCCGCACCACCGGGGAGGGCTATAAAGGCATCGCCCACCAGCCAGACCCGGAAAAGCGGCCTGACATGCTGGCTGGCCTAATTGCCATGCGCAAGATGCATATCCGGGCGCTGGAAGAAAGCGGCCTCTCTTCTGCGGACGAAATGCTCTACCCGGAGAACTGGCCCTATGTGGAGGACCTGCTCTCCTATGTGGCCATTGGGGCGCGGTCTGTGGAAGACCAGCACCACCGCCTGACTGTCAGCGGCTTTGACG